>JANYAA010000375.1 GCA_025355255.1 Chloroflexota bacterium
CGGCGCTCGGCCGTCTTGAGGGCAGCGGTCTGCATGTCATCGTGGAGCGGAGCGCGCCTGTGGAGGAGCCCCGCCAGCACGCGATGGAGATTGAATTGCTGGGTGTTGACCGCCCGGGCCTGGTGCATGAGATCTCGACCCTGCTCGCCGCGCAGCGGATCAACGTTGAGGAGCTGGACACGGATCGCCGTGCGGCCGCCCACTCTGGCGACCGCATGTTTCATGCGCATGTCCGCGTGGTCATCCCCGCGAATGTGGAGGTTGCCGCGGTGCGCCAGAGCCTTGAGCGTCTGGCCGGAGACCTGATGGTGGAGATCCGGCTGGCCGAGGCGCTGGGCGCGGCTCGCTAGCTCGGCCACTCCCCTGGGTTGGGCCCCGGCTCACCGGGTGAGCCTTCCAGATCCCGGGCTCACGGGGTGAGTCAAACAGCGCCCGAGATGGCTCGCTACCCGGCTCCTGGGCTCAGATGGCGCACGGGTTGCGTCGGATGGGTCTCATCAGCGCGGGTTGACTCGCGGGGTGAGCCGCGGCCGGCAACCTGAGCGGCGCCGCTCACTTCACGGTGAGCGTGTACTGCTGCGTGCCCGTCTGACCGCTGACGTTTGTGCCGAAGCACCACACCGAGACGGTGAACGTGTAGGTGCCGGCCGTCTTCGGCGTGCCCGAGATCCGGACGGTGTTGGGGGGATCCTTGGCCAGTGCGAGGTCAACGCCCGAGGGCAGCGCCCCATCCTGCACCGAGGCGCCTCCCACTGGCGTCGAGGTCTGGCTCACGGTGATGTCGGCGGTGTAGGGTGCGCCAGCCTTGGCGTCTGGCACGGTGGCAGGCGCGAACTGGAGCGCCGGCCGAGACGGCGTGTCGCACCCCGCCATCACGGTGAGCGCCAAGGCTCCCGCAAACACCACGCGTATCGGCAACGTTGCGTACATGTGAAACCTCCAGGGATGAGCACGCTAACCGGCCTCCAGCCGCCGCCGCAAGTGCTGCCCGGTGATGGAGCCCCCGGCGCGAGCGAGGTCCGCGGGGGTGCCCTCAAAGATCACGCGCCCACCGTCGTGGCCGCCGCCCGGCCCAAGGTCGATCACCCAGTCCGCACGCGCAACAACGTCAAGGTTGTGCTCGATGACGATGACCGTCCGCCCTGAATCGACCAGCCGGTCCAGCAGCCCCACCAGGTTGTCCACGTCCTGCATGTGGAGCCCGGTGGTGGGCTCGTCAAGGACGTAGACCTGCGCATCGCCGGACATCTCGATGGCCAACTTGAGCCGCTGGCGCTCGCCGCCGGACAGCGAGTCCAACCCCTGGCCAAGCGACATGTACCCAAGACCCACGTTGGCGAGCCGGTCCAGCATCACGCGCACCGGCTTCTCGGTGAAGAAGACCGCAGCTTCCTCAACCGACATGGCCAGGACCTCCACGATGTTGCGGCCGCGCAAGCGCAGCTCCAGGACATCGTCTGTGAAGCGGCGGCCCTCGCACGCCTCGCAGATGCTGGCCACCTCGGCCATGAACCCAAGCTCCGTGTACACCATGCCCAGACCGTTGCAGGCAGGACATGCGCCCTCCGAGTTAGCGCTGAACAACGCGGCCTTCGCCCCGGTGGCGGTTGCGAACGCCTTCCGGATCGGGTCGAGGATGCCGGTGTAGGTGGCGGGGTTTGACCGGCGCGAGCCCTTGATGGGCGACTGGTCAATCGCCACCACCGAGGGGTCCGTCCGAGGCATGCAGCCGTGGATCAGCGAGCTTTTGCCGGAGCCCGCCACGCCGGTGATGGCCACAAGGACGCCAAGCGGGACATCCACCGAGATGTCCTTGAGGTTGTGGAGCCGGGCGTTGCGGATCTGGATGGCGCCCTGCGGCGATCGGGGCGCTGCCTTCAGCTGCTGGCGGACCCCGAGGTGGCGCCCGGTGGCCGTCCCGGCGGCGATCAGCCCGCTGACGGTGCCCTCAAACACGATGGCGCCACCGTGCGGCCCGGCACCCGGCCCCATGTCCACGACGTGGTCCGCCACGCGGATCACCTCGTCGTCGTGCTCGACCACCAGGACCGTGTTGCCCTTGTCGCGCAGGCGCCGAAGCAGCGCGTTCATCTGCTGGACGTCGTGCGCGTGGAGCCCGGCCGTGGGCTCGTCAAAGATGTAGGTCACGTCGGTGAGCGCGGAGCCCAAGTTGCGAACCATCTTGGTCCGCTGCGCTTCGCCTCCTGACAGCGTCCCCGACGCGCGGTCCAGCGACAGGTAGCCGAGGCCGATCTCCGCAAATGCGGTCAGCGTTTCGCGCAGGGCGGCAGCGATGGGCGCCATCGAAGGCTCGTCCAGATCGCGCACCCATGTGGCGAGGTCGCTGATCTGCATGGCGCACGCATCGGCGATGCTGATGCCCCGGATCCGCGATGACCGGGCGCCCGCGGCCAACCGAGTGCCTCCGCAGTCGGGACAGGCAGTCAGCGTGACGGCCCGCTCCACGAAGGCCCGGATGTGCGCTTGCTGCGCCTCGGAGTCCTTGGCCACCATCGACTTCTGGATCTTGGGGATGAGCCCCTCGTACGTGAGGTTGATCCCTTCCACCTTGATCTTGGTGGGCTCCCTGTAGAGCAGGTCGTGGAGTTCGGTGGCGGTGAAGTCCCGGATGGGCTTGTCCGGGTCAAAGAAGCCACAGCCGGCGAAGATCCGGCCGTACCAGCCGTCCATGCTGTAGCCCGGGATCTTGAGGGCGCCGCCCAATAGGGACTTGTCGGCATCGTAGATCTGGGTGAGGTCGAAGGCGCTGGCCGTGCCCAGGCCGTCGCAGCGCGGGCACATGCCGCCCACGAGCGTGAACGTCTTCGCCTCCCGCTTGGCGCCCGCCCGCTCCACAACCACCGAGCCCGCCCCCCGGACCGACGGAACGTTGAACGCGAACGCCTGCGGCCCGCCGATGTGGGGAACGCCAAGCCGGCTGAAGATGATCCGGAGCATGGCGTTGGCGTCCGTCACCGTGCCCACGGTGGACCGGATGTTGGCGCCCAGACGCTCCTGGTCCACCACGATGGCCGTGGTCAGGCCGGCAAGCGAGTCCACGTCCGGCCGCGCGGGCGTGCCCATGAACGTCTGGACAAACGAGGCGTACGTCTCGTTGATCAGCCGGCGCGACTCTGCCGCGATGGTCTGGAAGACAAGCGAGCTCTTGCCCGAGCCCGAGACGCCCGTGAACACCGTGAGCTGCCGCTTGGGGATGTCCAGGCTGACGTTGCGCAGGTTGTTCTCGCGGGCGCCGCGGACCTCGATGGCGCCCCAGCCTGGGGTCTGCTCGTCACGCATGGCGCAACGCTACGCCACAGGGCGCGGTTGCGTCGTTACCGGTCGCAGGCGTCCAGCCGTAGAGTGTCGCCGTGCTGATCATCGTGCCGTCGTCTGAGACCAAGCGGGAGCCGCCAAAGCGGGGCAAGCACGTGGCGCTCGAGGCGCTGTCGTTCCCGGAGCTCACGGCAATGCGGACGCGGGTGCTGGACGCGCTGATCGAGACCAGCGCCAGCCCTGACGCGCTGTCGCGGCTGCTGGTTGGCCCATCATTTCTGGACGAGGTGGATCGGAACGTCCGCCTGCGCTCGGTGGCTGTGCGACCGGTGCTCGACGTGTACAGCGGGACCCTGCACGGCGGTCTCGACGCAGCCACGCTCTCGGCTGGCGCCAAGCGCCGTGCGGCCACGCGCCTTGTTGTGGCGAGCGCCCTCTGGGGCCTGCTCCGCCCCGCCGACCGGATCCCGCCGTACCGCATGAACATCTGCGCGCGCCTCATCGGGCTGGATCAGCCGGAGTCCGCATGGCGCGAGGTCCTCCCGGGCGTCCTGGCGCAGGCGGGGGGGAAGCGCGGCGTGATCCTGGACACGCGCGCCGCGAGCTACCAGGCGCTGGGCATGCCGTCCGGGCTGAGCGAAAGGACGGTCACGCTGCACGTGGACGCGGCCGGGGGCGGACGCGCGGGCAACGTGTTCACCAAGCGGGTGCGCGGCGAGGCGGCGCGGTTCCTGCTGGAGTCCGGCGAGGATCCGCGCACCCCCGCGGAGTTGGCCCGGCTGCTTGCGGAGCGCTGGCCAGTCCGCCTTGACGAGCCGGCCCGCCCGGGCAAGCCGTGGGCGGTGACGCTGTTACTCCCCGCGTGACCAAGGCGCTGCCCTCGGTCAGGCGGGGAGAAGACCCGGCTAGGAGCGCCGGACCTCGCGGGTGACGACGGTCGTGTCGTCCTTGGTCTTCGAATCGATTGCGCCAGCAGTGGCGCCTGAGGCCGCGCCGATCGCGCCGCCTACGACTGCGCCGACAGGCCCGCCGACGACTGCGCCGACGACTGCGCCCGCCACCGCGCCGCCAACGGCGCCAGAGGCCTCCTCGTCACCGTGCGTGATGCCCCGCTTGTAGTCCGTCTCTACGGTCGGACGGGGGTCCACGACGGGACGCTGATCTACGACGGGAGTGTTCGGCGCGACAACTTCCTCGGTGACGGTCGTGCGCCTGGTGGACTGCTCTGTCATGGCATGTGCTCCTGGCCGGTCGCACGTGGGGGATGGCGACCGCGATCACGAGTGTGGTCGCACAATCCCGCCGTGTAATGAAGGCCCGTAATGCGGCGCTGACGGTCACCCTGGCGGTCTGACGCTCATGGTGCCGGTCGGGCGTACGCTCAGGTCATGTCCTTCACCGGCACCTTTCTCCGCTTTCACCAGTTCCTCTACGAGCGCACGGACGGCCGGGTCGGCCATCGACTGATCGGCGTCCCCTCCCTGATCCTCCGCACGACCGGGCGCCGCTCGGGCAAGACGCGCGTTGCCGTCCTCACGTACGGGAGCGACGCGGGCAGCCACGTGGTGGTGGCGTCCAACGGCGGGCAGGACCAGCCGCCGGCGTGGCTCCACAACGTGGAGGCCAAACCTGCCGTGGCCGTCCAGATCGGGCGCCGCCGGGCAGCGGCCACGGCCCGGATCGTGAACGCGGGCGACGCGGAGTACCCGCGCCTCTGGCGCCTCGTCAACCAAGTGAACCACGGGCGGTACGACGCGTACCAGCGCAACACCATGCGGCACATCGCGCTCGTTGTGCTCACGCCTGACGGCAGCTACCCGCCTGACGGCACGATCGCGTCGGCCACCCCAAGATGGAGCGATGCGAACCCTTGAGTGGCTGATCGTCGCGGTCTTGGCGGTGTACGCGATTGCGCCCGGTCTCCGCTGGCGATCTTGGCTGCCGCTCGCCGCGCTGGCCCTCGTGGCCGTCC
>JANYAA010000412.1 GCA_025355255.1 Chloroflexota bacterium
GCCACGATGAGCGCCCCCGCCAATCAGGCGTTCACCATCCACTTCGACAATCAGGAAGCGGGGCTCCCACACGACATCCAGATCAAGGAACCGGCAGGAAACGTGATCTTCAAGGGCGAGATGGTCACGGGCCCCAAGGCCGTGGACTACGCGGTCAAGGCGCTGCCTGCTGGGAGCTACACCTTCAGCTGCTCCATTCACCCCGCGATGAGCGGCACCCTCACGGTGGGGAGCTGACCTCCTGACGGACCTCGGCAGCGTGCTGGGTCTCGGCGTGGCCTTTGCGGCCGGCGTCGTGTCCTTCGCGTCCCCCTGCTGCCTCCCGCTGGTTCCCGCGTACCTCTCCTACATGGTTGGCGCAACCGGCAACGGCACGGCTGGCCGGCGAACCGCCTTCACGCACGGTCTCGCGTTCACCGCGGGCTTCTCGCTGGTATTCGTGGCGCTGTTCCTGGTCTTGGGCGCCCTTGGCGCCGTTGTGGACCGGCGCGTGTTCAGCATCGTGGGTGGCGCAATCCTCGTGGTCATGGGCCTCCAGACAGCGGGCGTGATCAACATCCGCGCCCTGTGGCGCGACACCCGCGTGATGCCCACGATGGGCGGCGGGCTCGTGATGGCCGGAGGCTCCGGCAGCACCGGCACGTTCACGCTGGGTGCCCCGCAGGTGCGCCCCGGGTACGGCCGCTCCCTTGGCTTCGGCCTGCTGTTCGCGGCGGGCTGGAGCCCCTGCATCGGGCCCATCCTGGGCGGCATCCTTGGGCTCGCCACGGCCGGCACCAGCCTTGCCCAAGGAGCCGTGCTCCTGATGTTCTACGCGGCCGGCCTCGCCGTTCCGTTCCTGGCGATCGCCCTGGGCGCGTCGTGGGTTGCCACACGCCTCACGTGGGTTGGCCGCCACCACCAGGCCGTGTCCTGGGTCACGGGCGGTCTGCTCGTGCTCCTGGGCGTCCTGATGCTCACCAATTTGCTCGGCCGACTGGCTGCCTTCGGCACGCCGCTCGGGATCTGAGGAGGTAGCGTCCCATGGTTCAAGAGGCAGGCACACCGCCCCTCGAAACGGCCAGCGTGCCGGCGGCAGGCGCGATGGATCGCGTTGACAACGTCCTGGAGAGGCTCTGGCACCTCCTGACGTCAATGCGGGTGGCCATGATCATCATGCTGCTCATCGCGGTCATGGGGGTCATCGGCTCGCTGGTCATCCAGATGCCCACGGGCGTTGGCGATGACCCACAGGCCCGCATCGACTGGCTCAACGGCATCCGGCCGCGGTTCAGCCTGTTTGCGGCCCAGACGGACATCATGAACAGCCTCCAGCTGTTTGAGGTGTTCAACTCCTTCGTCTTCCGGATCCTGATCGCGCTGCTCACCGTGAGCCTCATCGCGTGCTCGCTCCACCGGATTCCGGGGCTCATCCGCACGGCCACCAAGCCGCGCGTGGACGTGGGCGCGCCATTCTTCCAGCACGCGCCGCAGCACGAGACGATCGTCGCCCGCCAGACGGCAGCCGACGCGCAGGCACTGGTGACCGGCGTGCTCAAGCGCCGCGGCTACCGCACGCTGAGCGCCGAAGACGAGACGATCCACGTCTACGGCGACCGCTGGCGCTGGATGCAGTTCTCCGGCCTCATCGGCCACCTCTCGCTGGTGGTGATCATGGCGGGCGCCATCATCGGCGGCGTCGCCGGCTATCGCGACCAGGACTTCTCCATCGCCGAAGGCGCCACCCGCGTCGTGGGCACAAACGAGGGCCTCTCCGTGAAGCTGACCGACTTCACGGTGACCTACGACCAGATCACGGACTCGCCCAGCGACTACGCGAGCTCCGTGATCCTCATGAAGAACGGCACGGAGATCGACCGGCACGTGGTCCGGGTGAACGACCCGCTCCGCTACGGCGACCTGACCTTCTATCAGGCGTCCTACGGCTCGGCCGCCCAGATGACCATCAAGGACGCCGGCGGCAAGCTCCTGACGTCCGAGGGTGTGCCGTTCTCGTGGCAGCTCAACGACGGGAAGCGCTCCCTGGGCATCCTGAGCGTCCCGGGCACCAACTACACGCTGTGGGTCATCGGCACCGGCGGCAACGCCGACACGCGTGTGCGCCCGGGCCAGGTGGAAGTCCAGGCGTTCAACAACTCGGGCGCCTCATCGAACACCCCAATTGACGACAAGGTGCTGGACCAGGGCAAGGCCGCCACCGTGGCGGGCATGGCCATCACGTTTGACCGCGAGAGCCAGTACACGCGCCTCACGGTCGCCCGCGATCCGGGCGTGATGCTCGTCTGGCTTGGCTCGCTCCTGCTGTTCGTCGGCTTCGCGCTCCGGTTCATGCTCCCGCACAAGCGGGTCTGGGGCCGGATCACCACCCGCTCCAGCGGGGCGATCGTCTCGATGGCCACCCTGGCCCAGAAGGACGCAGCAATCAGCACTGACTTTGAAGATCTCGTCAACGACATCCGCACGGCGCTTCAGGCGCCCGTCCAGGCCTGAGGAGGAGACGTCCCAATGGAAAAGATGTCCGGCTACGCGTTTGTAGCGGCGATGCTGAGCACCGGCCTCGCCACAATCGCGTACCTCGCCTATGCAATCTCCGGTCTCCGCGCCGCGCGGATGCAGACCGCGGGCATGCCCATGAACACCGGCACCTTGGGCTTCGTGTCCGGGCGCTACACCCCGGCGATCGGCCGCTACGCCACGATGCTGGGCTGGCTGGCCACGCTCGCGCTGCTCGCGGGCCTCATCTTCCGGGCCATCGCCACCAAGCACGGCCCCTTCGCGAACATGTACGAGTTCTCGCTGGCGTTCGCCTTCGGCGTGCTGGTGACCTACATGGTCTTCGAGCGCCGCTACCACCAGCGGATCCTCGCCCTGGTGGCCCTGCCGGTGGCCGCGGCCATGATGGCGTACGCGTCCACGATCCCGTCCACCATCGAGCCGCTGGTGCCGGCCCTGCAGAACAACCTGCTGCTCACCGTCCATGTCGCGGTTGCCATCGTGGCCTACGGCTCGTTCGCCATCGCGTTTGCCGCATCGCTGCTCTACCTCCTCCAGGGCCGCTGGGCGCTGGTTGCAGGCGGGATGCTGGTGCTGGGGATCCTCGGCGCGCCGACGGGTCTCCTGCTCAGTGGCGGCAACATCACCGGCCTGCTGGGCGGCCTGCTGGGCGGCGGCCTTCTGGGCGGTCTCCTTGGGTACGCCGCCCACTGGGCTGGCCTCGGCAAGTCCTTCGAGGGCGAGGCGAGTGGCCGCTGGGGCCTCCCCAAGCCGCAGGTCCTTGACGAGATCGGCTACCGCGCCGTTGTGGTGGGCTACCCCTTCCTGACCCTCACGATCATCTTGGGCGCGGTCTGGGCGGACACCGCCTGGGGCACGTACTGGAGCTGGGACCCCAAGGAGACCGCGAGCCTGGTCACCTGGCTCATCTACGGCACCTACCTGCACGCCCGCGTCGTCCGCGGCTGGCGCGGCGATCGCGCCGCGTGGCTGCTGGTCCTGGGCTTCGTGGCAACGCTGTTCACCTACTTCGGGAACCTGTTCTTCGGCGGGCTCCACAGCTACTCCGGTCTGGGCTGATCCGGACCGGACAAGGGAATCCAATGGTCATGAACGCAGGTAATCCCGCCACCAGCACCTCGGGGGCCGGGCGCCGGTCCCCGGGCCGGCTGCAGACGCTGGCCATCCTCGCCGCTACGGCTGTGGTCGTGCTCATCGGCGCGGTGGCAGTTGGCGGCTTCGGCGCCCCGGACCAGACCGTGGCGGTGGGCGGCGGCACGGCACCCGTGGTGGGCGGCCGCCTGCCCGACTTCGCCGCACAGCTCCCCGACGGGACGAAGGTTGCGCTGGCGGACTACGCCGGGAAGCCCCTCTGGCTGACGTTTGGGGCCTCCTGGTGCCCGGACTGCCGCTCCGAGGCGCCAGATGTTGAGGCGCGGTACAAGGCGAACAAGGACAAGGGGCTCCAGCTGGTCGCCGTGTTTGAGGAGCCGGGCGCCGATATCACCGCGTACGCCGGGCGTGCGGGGCTGACATTCCCCATTGTGGTTGACGAGAACGGGACCCTCCGGAACGCCTTCCGCGCGCTGGGCCTCCCCACCCACTACTTCGTTGGCGCTGACGGCGTGATCA
>JANYAA010000455.1 GCA_025355255.1 Chloroflexota bacterium
GTCGAGCTCGCGCAGGATGGCGTCTCGAACCAGACCGGCCGATGCCTCCGCCACGCGCGTCTGGATCGGCAGCCGATCCTCCGGCGGGGTCTCGATGACGCTGAGGTCCCGGATGCCCGCGAGCGCGAGGTTCAGCGTTCGCGGGATGGGCGTGGCGGAGAGCGTCAGGACGTCCACCGATGAGCGCAGCTGCTTGAGCTGCTCCTTGGCGGCCACGCCAAATCGCTGCTCCTCGTCCACAACCACAAGGCCCAGGTCGCGGAACGCCACGTCCTTGCTGAGTAGCCGGTGCGTGCCGATGACGACGTCCACCTTGCCCGCTGCCAGCCCCGCCACGGTGGCGCCCTGCTCTCGCGCGCTGACGAAGCGCGAGAGCAGCTTGACGGCCATCGGGTACGCAGCAAAGCGCTGTGAGAACGTGGTGAAGTGCTGCCCTGCTAACACGGTAGTAGGGACAAGGACCGCAACCTGCTTGCCGTCCTGCACCGCCTTGAACGCGGCCCGAAGCGCCACCTCGGTCTTGCCGTAGCCCACGTCGCCCACAACGAGCCGATCCATCGGCCGCCGGGTCTCCATGTCCACCTTGACCTCGACGATGGCGCGCAGCTGGTCCGGCGTCTCCTCGTACGGGAAGGACGCCTCCAGCTCCATCTGCCAGGGCGAATCGGGCGCAAAGGCAAACCCCTCGGCCGCCTCGCGCTTGGCGTAGAGCTTCAGCAGCTCATCGGCGAGATCCGCCACGGCCTTGCGGACACGCTGCTTGGTGCGCAGCCAGTCCGTCCCGCCAAGGCGGCTGAGCTCGGGATGCTCCCCGCCCGAGTAGCGGCTGACGCGGCTGATCTGCTCCACGGGTACGAAGATCCGGTCGCCGGCGGCAAAGCTGAGCTCCAGATAGTCGCGCTCTTCGCCCTCCTCGCCGCGCCTGAGCATCTGCTCGTAGCGCGCGATGCCGTGGTCGATGTGGACAACGAGGTCGCCCGTGGTGAGTCGCTCGAGGATGTCGCGCGGGACGATGCGCCGCATCGCCTTTGGCCGGCGCACGCGGACGTTGCCGAAGAGCTCGCGATCCGTGACCACGGCCAAACCGTCCGGGCCGCCGAAGAAGCCGCCATTGAGGCTGCGCTCGATGAGGGCGATGGCGCCCGGCGGTGGCGCTTCGGCGATGCGCGTGAGGATGCCCACGGGATGGCCGGCCTCGCCGAGGAGCTCCGACAGACGCGCCGCCTGGTCGCTGGCCAGGACCACGCGGGCCTTCTCGGCTAGCCAGTGCTCCACGCCGTCAACGAGTCGCTCCGTGCGGCCGGGGGGCAGGACGGGCTCGCGCCAGCCGAAGAGATCCCCTGATGTCAGGCCTTTCGCGGCGAACGCCATGCCTGCCGCCTCGCTGGCATCGGACTGCCATGTCAGCTCCAGCGTCCGCGCCCCGTGGAGGTGGGCCTTCCAGTCGCGGGACGGCAGGAACCCGGACGGCCAGTCCCTGGGCAGATCGCCCTGCTCCACGAGCTCCTTGTGGCGCTCCTCGGCCTGGCGCCAGAGGAAGTCCGCGGCCTCCGCGAGATCCCCAGGCTCGTCAAGCACCAGCAGCGTGGTTGCGTCGAGGTGGTCGAGACCCGTGGACGGCGCCACAAGCCGCGCCCAGACCTCGGCGGCATCGCCTGCCGCAAGCGCGCGACCGGCGGCCAGGGGCGCCGCGCCCGCGCCCTCGTCCACCGCCTCGCCGCCAAAGCGCGCCAGGTCGAGCGCCAGCCGCTCGGGCAGCTTGTTCGCAAGCTTGCCGAGCCTTGCCTTCAGCTCCGCGGCGCCGCCAGCGGGCAGCAGAAACTCCGTCGCCGGGAGCAGCGCAATCTCGCGTACCGCCTCCACGGAGCGCTGGTCCGTGGGGTCGAAGGCGCGCATGGATTCGATCTCGTCGCCAAACAGCTCGATGCGCACGGGCAACGCGGCCGATGGCGGGAACACGTCCACGATGCCGCCGCGCCGTGCGAACTCACCGCGGCCCGCAACCTCCAGCACGGGTGCGTAGCCCAGGTTGAACAGGTCGGCGAGGAGCGTGTCCAGCGCGGTCCGAGCGCCGGGCTTCAGGACGCGGATCTTGGCGGGCAGATCGTCTGGCGCGATGGTCGCCTGGAGGAGCGCCTGCACGCTCGCAACGAGCACCTTGGCCTTGCCGCTGCGCCACGCCGCGAGCGCCGCCACGCGGGCCGCGGTCTCATCGGGCACGAGCTCGCTGCGCTCGTATGCCAGCGACGTCCGGGGCTCCAGCACCGCGACAAGGCTGGGATCACCGAGCCACGCGGCAAGCTCGTCCGCCACGCGGTCGCCGATCTCCGCATCGCGAGCCACCCAGCAGATCCGCTCCCCTTGCTCCGCGAGGGCCAGGGCGGCGGCCAAGAACGACTTGGCCCCGTGTGGAACCGAGGTCAGGCCGACATGCCGCCCGTGCATCCCCGGGGCAACGGCGCCCGGGCCCAGCCGCTCTCGGAGCGACGCGAAGGAGCCCGTGGCGTGGAGCAGCTTTGGCAGCGCCGCGAGGTCCGGGATGCGCCGCCCGCCGGTCCGCGAAGAACCCGCGTCCTTGCCGCGGATCCGCGCTGCCGATGACGCCGCGGCACGCTTGCGAGCCTCCCCCTGCGCCTTGTCGGGGCGGGCGGCCCGCGCGCTCGCGGCAGGGTCCAGGAGCTCCACCTCGGCTTCGGCCGAGACGCGGTCGATGTCAATCAGGGCCTCGGTCTTCTCGACCGCAGCCCGTCTCGCCGCCCAGTCGGCGGCAACCTTCTCAGCTAGCTTGCGCTCGCGTGTGCTGCGCCCGCGCAGACCGTCGGTCACTGGCGGCCGCCGCCGTCATTGTCGCCACCCGGCAGGAGCTTGCGCCAGCCGGTCTTCGTGCGGCGGATCCCTGCGCCATCGGCCGGCCCGCCAACCTCGCCCGGGGCAGGCTGGGGTACACCAACGGTCGCGCCGTCAGCTGCCCCCGGCGCCTGCAGCTCAAAGCTGTTGAACCGGTTGGACGCCTTGGACGTCCCTTCGCGAACCCACGCCTCCGCGGCGTCCGCACAGGCATCGAGCAGGATCGGCAGCCGCGTCCGCTCGTCGGCGGCAAAGCGCGAGAGCACATGGTCGATGGCGCCGCGCCCGGGCTGGCCAATCCCCACGCGCAGACGGGCGTACTTCTCGGTGCCCAGCACGTCGATGATGGAGCGCAGCCCGTTGTGCCCGCCGTGGCTGCCGGACTCGCGGAAGCGCAGCTTGCCAAACGGCAGCGCAAAGTCGTCCGCGATCACCAGGACATCGGTCAGCGGCACGTGGCCGCGCATCATCAGCTTCTGGACCGCGACGCCCGAGTCATTCATGTACGTCAGCGGCTTGGCGAGGGTGATCTCCATCCCCTTCCAGCGCAGCTCAACCGTCTCGGCGCTGTCGCGCTGGCGGCCGCGCCCGGACTTCCCGGCACGATCGGCGAGGCGGTCCAGGACCATCCAGCCGATGTTGTGGCGGGTCTCCGCGTACTGGGCGCCCGGGTTCCCCAGGCCCACGACGAGCTTCACGATGTGCTTGCGGCCTCCGAAAACACGGCTAACGGCCCCGGGACGACGTCCGGCGGGGCTCGACTCGCATGGTAGCGCCCCCGGGCGCGCCGCTACCCGCGGGGCCCGGCGGGACTCCTGGTCACGCTTTTCGCCTTCGCGAGCCCCATCACCGTCGGAACGAGACTGCGAATCCGCGATCTCGCCCTCGCGGGCCGTCGCGGGCGCCGTCCAGGCGTCCTGCTGGGACTGGCAGTCCGGTTTCGCCGGCGGAAGTACCGGCGCATGTCTGCCCAAGGCGCAAAGCGTGACCGGCAGTCCCGTTTCAGCGGCGCGTGAGAGGCCCGGGGCAAAATCCGTGACCGGCAGTCCCGCCGGCGAGTCAGCCGAGGGGTCAGCCGAGGAGGCGCTGCTCCAGCGCGCGCATCGCCGCCTCCTCGAGAGGCTCAGCGTGGTCCCAGCCGCACACGTGCAGCACGCCGTGCGTCACGAGCAGGCGCAATTCGCTGCGGGCGTCCCACGCGACAGCGCCGGTCTGGCCGCCGCGGCCCGCCGAGGCCTGGTCCACCGCCCGCTCCACGGACACGATGATGTCGCCCAGGTGCTCGCGGGCGCCCGGCGGGAGCGTAAACGTCTCGGCCGGCAGTGCAAAGCCGCCAGTCGCCAGATCCGCGGCCTTGCCCTCGTGGTCCGGGTAGAACTCCGGCGGCAGCAGCGGGAAGGACAGCACGTCCGTGGCGCCGGTCTTGCCCATATGCTCGGCGTTGAGCTCCGCCAGCTCGGCATCGTCGGACAGGATCAGACCAAGCGATGCCGGCGAAGGCGCGCCAGCGGCGGAGAGCGCGAAGGCCGCAACCCGCGCCAACTCGACTGCCGGAAGCAGCCGCGCCACGTCATCGCGCCGCTCAATGTCAATCCGCCAAGGGCCGACGTAGTGGCTGCTCACTTGTCGCCGGCCGCGCGACGCGACTCCAGCTCGACCACCTTGTTCTGCGGATACGCCACACGCTGGTGATACATCCCCAGGAGCTGGCCGATGAACGCCTCGCGGATCTTCTCGATGTCGCGGAAGGTCAAGGCGCACTCGTCAAACTGGTTGTCCGCCATGCGCTCGTCAATGATCCGGCCCACCATCGCGCGGATGGCCGCCTCATCGCGGGACGCCAGCGAACGCACCGACGCCTCCACAGAATCGGCCAGCATGATGATCGCCGCCTCGCGGGTCTGCGGCTTGGGTCCGCCATGGCGGAAGCGGCGCGCGTCAACGGCATCAGCGGCCTTCCGACCCTCCGCCGTGGTGAGCCCGCCGTACGGCGTCGCGGCCTCGTCGCGGGCCCGGGCGTAGAAGTAGGACATCACGGCCGTCCCGTGGTGCTGTGGGATGTACGCGATGAGGGCCTTAGGCAGCTTCGCCCGATAGGCGATGTCGATGCCGGCGCTGACGTGGCTCTTGAGGAGCTGGGCCGAGGCGTCTGGGTCCAGGTCGTCGTGCAGGTTGTCCATGCCCCCCTGGTTCTCGATGAATGCGGCCGGGTTGGAGAGCTTGCCCACATCGTGGTAATACGCTGCAACGCGGGCCACCAGCGCGTCGGCGCCAATCGCCTCGGCCGCTCGCTCCGCAAGGTTGCCCACCATCAGCGAGTGGTGGTACGTCCCCGGCGTCTCCACAAGGAGCCGGCGCAGGAGCGGCTGCGACGGGTTGGCCAGCTCCAGCAGCTGGAACACGGTGAGGATCCCGAAGACGGAGCCCACAACCGCGAGCGAGCCAACGGTGGCCACAGCCGCGCCCCCGGACGCCACGGCGGCCGCCCCCATGAGCTCAAGGATCCCGCGCATGTCCTGGTCGCCCAAGAGCGCGAAGGTCACCACCACCAAGGCGTCCACGAGGAACACCGCGACACCCGCCTGGAGGAAGACCGCTAGCCGATCCCCTCGCCGGACCGTGACGATGCCGGCGATGCCGCCCAGCATCGTGTACGCCGCCAGCTCCAGCCCGCCGCCGTTGACCGCCGCCGCCAGCACCGCGAGGAGCGCGGTCATCACCATTGCAGCGCCGGAGTCAAGCAGGACCGTGAGCAGCATCCCCACCGCGGCCACCGGCATGGCGTACGGGACCCAGGCACGGCCGGCCGTCAGCTTGAGGGCGAAGACGCTGACCAGCAGAAGCAGGCTCAGCAGCAGCAGCACGTTGTTGCGATGCCAGAACTCGCGCCGGAACCGCCAGGTCCAGAGCAGCAGCAGCGCGATGACAAGCACAGAGAGGATGACGAAGCCGATAAGCCTCGCGACATCGACTCCGCCCTTGTTGAGTCCGAAGTAGTTGATGGCCTCAAACGCCACGGCATCGACACGGTCGCCGTTGCGGACGATGGAGTCCCCCTTTTCCCAGGACTTGGTGACGGGCGCCACGGCCTCAGCGGCGCGGTTCCGAGCGAGGGCGGTGAGCTGCGCCGAGTAGGACGAGTTGGGGACCACCAGTTGGCTGATCAGCGCGGCAGCCAGCGTGCGTTCGTCGGCGTTGAGGTCGCCCGCCATGCGATCCGCAACACCCGCGCGGATCATCGCGCTCTCAGCGTCGCGCAGCTCCGTCCGCTCCAGCGTGTCCAGCACGCGGGCAGCCTCCTTGCGCACGGCCGTCCAGCGCTCCGGCGTGAGCTCCAGCAACGTGGTACGCACCGGCGTGCCCAGATCGGGCATCGTGTCGGCCAGGATCGTCGCGCGCTGCTCCTTGTTCACGCCCAGGGCGAAAGCGGCGTCCGTGGCGGCAACCCGCTGGTCAAGCAGCCTCGCCTGCTGGGCGGCAACGGCGGCCGCGGCAACCGACGTGAAGTCGTACTGCGGCGCAACAGCGGCCAGGGCCGCGTTCTGCTGCTGCGTTGTGAGATAGACCGACGAATACTGGCCGGTGCGCGGCGCAAGCACCAGCATCGGCGCTGGCTTGCCGAGCTCCAGCTGCGTCTGGGCGGGCAGCACGTCCAGGCCAAGGATCACCGAGACGGCGGCGATCAGCAGCAACGAGGCGCCGATGAGCCGCCACGCGTCACTGCGTGTAAAGGCGGCGGCAGCCTCGGTGGATCTGGTCAGCATCGCAGTCAGCGTTCGCCCTGGCGCCGGGCGAGGCTAGTGCCCCGCCCCGTGTGCCGCCAAGTCTGCGCGCGCGAGGGCCGCGGCGACAAGCCCCGAGGCAACCTTGCCGTCGGCCTTGCCCTTGATCTTGGGGGACAGCCAGCCCATGACCTTGCCCATGTCGCGGGCAGACGCCGCGCCGGTTGCAGCGACAGCTTCAGCGATGAGGGCGCGCAGCTCGTCCTCGGTGAGGGCCTGCGGGAGGTAGTCGTTGAGGATGGCGAGGTCGCCTTCCTCCTTGGTGGCAAGGTCTTCGCGGCCGCCGGCGCGGAACGCCTCGATGCTCTCGCGGCGCATCTTGACTTCGCGGAGCACCGCGCTCAGCACTTCGTCGTCGGTGAGAGGCGCGAGCTTTGCCTTCTCGGCGTTGTTGACGGCGTTGATCGCCATGCGAAGGACGTCGCGGCGCAGCGAATCACCCGATCGCATCGCTGCGACGGTGTCCTGCTGGAGTCGTTCGCGAAGGGTCACCGGATGGCTCCTCGGGCATCACGACGGGGCTGCGTGAGCGACGGCATCGTGATCGATGAGCTGCGTGCCGGACCGGACGGAGTGCGCCCGGTCCCGGACGCTCGGGGAGGTGTGCCGTGGGCCGCGTCGCCGTGACCCTGGTGGCTCAGCCCTGGCTCGCTCGCGCGTTCTTCTTGCGCTTTGCTTCCTTGCGCTTCCGCTTCACAGACGGCTTCTCATAGTGCTCGCGACGGCGAGCTTCCGCGAGGATCCCGCTCTGCTGGATCTTCTTGTTGAAGCGACGCAGGGCGCTTTCGAACGTCTCGTTCTCGCCCACTCGGACTTCAGCCAACCAGATTCACCTCCTCGGGCAGGAGTCTCGTACCCGCCCTCCGCGCGCGATGCCCGACGGCGCAGGGGGCTCCCGACGGCTGGCACGCGTATGCGAACCGCCCTGTCGGCAGGCTGCCGGAGTGTACGCGGGGCGCTGGGGAGGGTCAAACCGGGGTCGTTCCGGCCGACCTGCGCCCTGTATTCCTGCCAGGCATCAATTTCCCGCAAATCGGTCGCGGCGATGCCCGCGGGACAACATGACGGCAGTGTATGTGTTGATTCCAGCCCTCTTCTGTCGCATGTATGCCTGGGGGGCGTCACCAAGGCACCGCCGACACGGAAACGATGCCTGGCCCGAATACCTGCACCACCTGCGGCCGACACCAAGACCCGTTGACCGGTCGCTTAGCGTGTGCGAACACGCGAGAGGGTTCGGGGAGCAGGATGCGGCGGAGGCGGGCGGGCGGGGACGGCACTCGCGGCGATGGCCCTGGCGACCGCGCTGTTAGGCGTTGGTGTGCGGACGGCACGGGCGGAGGCCCGCGTCGACATTCGCGGCCAGTGGTCCGGCGTGGCGATCTACGGCGGCGGAGCGCTGGGCTTCTGGGCGTTCTGCGCACAAAGCGCGGAGCGCCATGCGGCACATGCGCGGCGGGTGATGGCGGCCTAGGCTTCGGCCGATCGGCTCATGGGAGTCGACGCGTTTGGGGGCCCGTGATGAATGTCGTGCGTGCGCCGGCGTTACTGCTTGCGTTGGCCATGCTGTTCGTCGCCTGTTCGGGCGGACCCCGTGTGGCGCCAACCGATGCTTCCGCAGCGCCTTCGACGGGCGCTCCCCCATCGGCGGCTTCGGCAGATCCCTCCGCGGATCCCTCCGCGGATCCCTCCGCGGGCGCCAGCCTCGACCCGGCCATCGCCTACGCCATCAGCCAGCGCAAGCAGTTTGGCTTACGGTCTGATCTGGCGTGGGTGCTGGCGGTTGCCGCCAACCCGAACGCCCGGATGGGGATGCTGGACTTCCTGATGCTCCCCCAGGAAGAGGTCGAGTTCAGCCAGCGCCATGCCGATTTCGACGCCGTGGCGGCGGCCGTGCAGGCGTACGCGGTTGGGCGCGAGGACGTCTTCGGCGGGCTCTACAAGGACCAGGTCGACCACACGGTGGTGGCCCTCTGGACAACGGACCCGCTGCTGCACCGTCTGGGGATCCTGAAGCAGCTCCACGCTTCGGGGCCGCTGGACGTGCGCCAGGTCAAGTACTCGGAGAAGCAGCTCCGTGACCTGCAGGACCGGATCTCGTCGGACTGGGACTGGCTCCGCGGCATCGATGCCCGAGCCACGGGCGTGGGCGCCGACATCCTGATCAACGCCACGGTGCTCTCGATCTCCAGCGCAAACCCAGCGGCGACATCGCTGATCCTCACGCACTACGGCGTGCCGGGGGACATGCTCCATGTCGATTCGGACCGGTCTGGCATCCTGCTGCAGCCGCGCGGCACGATCGAGGGGACCATGCGGACGTCCGATGGCAAGGCACCGGGCGAGAACGCGCTCAACCTCAACTGGAAGCCAGATATCAACGATGGCCGGGACTGCGGGTTCGGCACTGGCTTGGGGCTTGCGCCGGACGGGACATTCAAGCTGCCGTGCGCCCCGGGCGGCTGGACCATCTCGCTGCAGGCGCTGAGCGGCGAGAACTGGACCGATGTCGGCAGCGCGCACGTCGTGGTGCCGCCGGGCGACACGATCAAGCTGCTCATCACGCTTCAGCCGGGGGCAAAGCTCAACCCGTAACCGCCCTCGTTGACACCACGCCAGCAAATCCCGGAATCGGGGGCGGTTTCGGGGCGGAAGTCGGTCTGTTGTTGGCGTGGCGCCAACGCAAGGCGCCGAAACGGGCGCGGCGGGCGCCGGATTCCGGGATTTGATGACGCAGCGCCAATGGCGCGCCGTTTCCCCTCGGGGCGCAACGCCTCTACCATCGGGGGGCCATGGAGACCCTCCTCGACCTCCTCGAGAACAGCGCCGCCCGCTTCGCAAGCCGCAACGCCGTGGGCCTGCGCCGCGATGACGGCACGCTGCTGCGCTGGTCGTACGCCGAGTTGCTGCATCGCAGCCGCATCGCCGCGTGGCGGCTTCGGGCGCTGGGCCTCAACCGCGGTGACCGCGTTCTGACGTGGTCCCCGTCAACGCCCGCGCTGCCGGCCGCCTATTTCGGGGCGATGCGCGCGGGGCTGATCTATGTGCCGCTGGACGCGCGGATGGCGCCCGACACCATCACGCGGATTGCCGCCAAGTCTGGTGCCCGCCACATGATCCTGGGCTCCGGGCGCGACGCCGCCGATCCGCGCGAAGTGGGGCTCGAGACCTTCCCCACAACCATCGTGGAGGACATCTGCGCCGATCCCGATGCCAGCTTCCCAGCAGACTGGGAGACGCAGCTTGACGCCTGGCCGCGGCCGACAGGCGATGACATCTTCGAGTTGATCTTCACCTCGGGAACCACCGGCAACCCCAAGGGCGTGATGCTCGCGCACGCCAATGTGCTGGCGGGCGTGGGGAGCTTCCACAAGATCATCGCGCCCATGGAGCACCGGCTTGTCTCGCTGCTCCCGCTGTCGCACCTGCTGGAGCAAGCGGTCAGCTTGTTTTACGCGCTCGACATGGGCGCTGACGTCCTCTACGTCCGCAGCCGCAACCCGCGGGTCATCTTTGAGGCGATGCGCGAGCAGCGGGTCACCACGATGCTGCTGGTGCCGCAGGTGGTGGACCTGTTCTGGAGCGGCGTTGAGCGGGAGGTGGAGAAGCAGGGCCAAACGGCCAACTTCAATCGGCTTCGCGGTGTCGCCCGGAGGCTGCCGATGTGGGCGCGTCGTCGGCTGTTCGCCTCCGTCCACAAGCAGATGGGCGGCGGCCTCCGCCTCTTCGCCACGGCCGGCGCGTTCCTGCCCCCAGCGCTGCAGCGGGCGTGGGAGGACCTCGGCGTCATCGTCCTCCAGGGGTACGGCGCCACCGAAACGGCGGCCGGCTCCTGCACCACGATGGCCGACCATCCGCTGGGCTGCGTCGGCTGGCCGCCGCCGCCCGTCGAGATGCGCATCGCGGACGATGGCGAAATCCAGTTCCGCGGCGCCACGCTGTTCCGCGGCTACTGGGAGGACCCGGCTGCCACGGCCGATGCCTTCACGCCGGACGGCTGGTATCGCTCCGGCGACCTGGGCGCGCTGGACACCCGCGGCCGGCTCCACCTCCACGGGCGCAAGAAGGACATCATCGTCCTGCCCAACGGGTTCAACGTGTTCCCGGAGGACCTCGAGAACGCGCTGCGCCTGGCGGGGATCCGCGACTCGGTGGCCGTGGAGACCGCGCCCGGTCGGATCGAGGTGGTGGTGCTCGCGCCCGGGACGCACGGTGTGCCGGGCGATGCGCGTGCCTCGTCGGGGCTTGAGGGCGTGGCCGATCCCGCCAAGGTGCGCCGCGAGATTGACGCCGCGGTCCGCGCCGCGAACGCCACGCTGGGACCCTCACAGCGGGTCGCGGGCTGGCGGCTGTGGCCCGAGGCGGACTTCCCGCGGACCCACACGTTCAAGGTAAAGCGCGACCGCGTCCGGGCGTGGGCGGCGGTTGACCAGGCGTTGCCGGTCACCCAGGGCGGCGACCACCGCTGACGCCCCGGCACCTAGGATGGCGGCGGCGGCTCACCCCATGAGTCATGCCGCGCAGCAACCCACCGGGTGAGCCATCTGCGTCCCGATAGAGCACGGGACCGGCGCCTCATGCACCCGGCGGCTCACCAGGTGGCCGATCTGTGCTGGCGTGCGCGCTATGACTCACCGGGTGAGTGACGGATGCTGGCGACCACCCAGGCCGCCCCGTGACTGTGGGCTAGCGGACGCGGCCCTCGCGGAGCAGCTCGATCGTCTTCGCCACGCGGCGCGCCTTCGTCTCGGGGTTGCTGGTCCCCTCCACGCTCAGCGTGAACACGCGCTTGTTGCTGTAGCTGAGCGTCTCGAAGAAGGCATTCGCCACCGGGTCCGCGGCCAGTGCTTCGGCCAGCTCGGGCGGCACCTCGGCCTCACGCGGCGCGCTGTCCACCTCCAGCGTCACCTCGACTTCCTCGCCGGCCCTTACGCCAGCAGCGGTGCGGTTGGCGGCCGAGAGCGGGAGCATCGCCGGTTCGCCGTTATACGGCACAACCGTGGAGCGGTAGGTGTGCCCGTTGATGGTGACCACCACGGGCACGCGCTTGCGGCTGTCTAGGGCGGCCATCACATCGAGCGGGACGTGGATGCCGGTGGCG
>JANYAA010000469.1 GCA_025355255.1 Chloroflexota bacterium
GCCACGAGGTGGTCCTGATGGAGAAGAACGGCGGCCGGGCCGACCAGATCCGCGACGAGATCGGGTCTGTGGTGATCGCCCAGGACGGATGCGAAGGCAAGTATCTGCACCAGGCCGGGGCCAACCGTGCTGACATCGTGGCGGCCGTCACGGGCGACGACGAGGACAACCTGGTGATCTGCCAGATGGCCAAGCACCATTTTGACGTGCGGCGGACGATTGCCCGGGTCAACAACCCCAAGAACGAGCAACTGTTCCGCCACCTTGGCGTGGACGAGATCATCAGCCCCACGCGCATGATCCTCGGCTCTATCGAGCAGGACATCCCAGTGCACGAGCTGCTGCACTTGGCCGCGCTGGGCGTGGGCGAGCTGGAGATCATCGAAGCGCACCTCCAGCCGGGTTCGCCCGCGATCGGGCGTATCGCGTCGTCGCTGACCCTGCCCGCCGGCAGCTCGCTGTTTGGCGTCATCCGCGAAGGCACGCCGGTGCGGGTTGGCCCCGACACGGTGCTTGCGGAGGGCGACAAGGTCATCGCGATTGGGCATCCAGACTGCGAAGAGGAGTTGCGCCGCCAGCTCATCGGGGAGCCGCTCGAGAGCTGACGCCGGGGTCGGGGGCAGCCCTCGCCGCACGCCCGCCAGCGGGCCCGCCGCGTCGTCGCGCCCAGCCCGAAGACTAAGAACCCGCAACATTGGCATCAACGTGTCAGCCCCATGTCTTGACAACATGATTGATAGGGTTCTACCCTTCGTGGTGTCCGGAGGCATGTGACCCCGGCTCCGTGCAGGAGGTTGACCAGATGACGCTGACCCGTCGCCCGTTGCCCTTCGGCGGGGTTGAGGCGGACAGGGCAGAGCAGTGCAAGCCGCGCCAGATCCGCATCCGGCCGGTGATCACCAGCGACACGGCGAAGGGCTGACGGCATGGCCACTGCGCGCCGTCCTGATCGGGATCCCACTCGCCCCGTCTACGTCATCAGCGTCGCCGCGACACTTGTCTCGGCGCACCCGAGGACGCTGCGGATCTACGAGGAAGAGGGCTTGGTCTGCCCGGCGCGCACCCCCTCCAACATCCGCCTCTACTCGGAGGAGGACATCCGCCGGATCCTCTGGATCCGACACCTCACCCAGGACCGCGGCGTCAACCTCGCCGGGGTCAGGGCGCTGTTTGAGCTCGAAGAGCGCCTTGGCATGCGCATCCTCGAGGCCCTCTACGACGAAGGAACGCGTAGGCGCGACGAGGAGCAACCGGGCGAGTCCGGCGTCCCCATCGCTCAGGACGACGACCAACCACACGGCTAACCACACGGATCGTCTCGGCGGCCCGCCGAACCAGCCCCAGCATCTCGTCGCGCCGGACCGCCGGCCCGGCAGCCAAGGAGATCACATGGCCAAGCGCGCATCGACACCGGACACGGAGCCCAAGGGGGTTCTGTCCGGCACGCTTGAGATCCCGCTCGTCGCCCTGCGCGAGACCGTCATCTTCCCGGAGATGATCGTCCCGCTCCAGGTGGGGCGGGAGAAGAGCGTTGCCGCCCTCAACGCCGCAACGGAGGCGGGCGGGCCGATCGCGCTCGTCACTCAGCGCCGGCCCGAACAGGAGGAGATCGGCGACCTGTCCGAGCTCTACGAGATCGGGACCGTCGCCAAGATCGCCCAAGTGGTTCAGCTTCAGGACGGCACCGTCCGGGCCATCGTCCAGGGCCAGTCGCGCATCCGCGTCCTGGGGTTCATCCAAAGCTCCCCATACCTCAAGGTCCGCGTCGAGATCCTCGAGGAGGCCGCCTCCACGGGCGTCGAGGTGGCCGCGCTGGTGCGCAGCGTCCAGAGCCAGATGGAGCAGTACGTCGCCAACGGCGCGCCCGTGCCGCCCGAGGCCGCCGTCGCTGCGCGCAACATCACCGAGCCCGGGCTGCTGGCCGACATGGTGGCGTACAGCCCCGATATGACCACTGAGCAGCGCCAGGAGCTGCTGGAGACACTGGACATCGAGCAGCGTCTGCGCCTCGTGTCCAACTTCCTCGCCCGCCAGACCGAGATCCTCGAGCTCAAGGGGAAGATCCAGAGCGAGGTCAAGTCCGAGATGGACAAGACCCAGCGGGAGTACATCCTCCGCGAGCAGCTGAAAGCCATCCAGCGTGAACTGGGCGAGGACGACCCACAGCAGGCCGAGATCAACGAGCTCCGCGAGAAGGTGGAGGCCTCGGGCATGCCCGAGGATGTCCGCGCCCGGGCGATCAAGGAGATTGACCGGATGAGCCGGATCCCGTCCGCCTCACCCGAGGTTGGCGTGATCCGGACGTATGTGGACTGGCTTGTGGGCCTGCCATGGAACGTGTCCACCAATGACCGCCTCAACATCAAGGAGGCGGCGCTCATCCTGGACCAGGACCACTACGGCCTCGAAAAGATCAAGGAGCGCATCCTCGAGTACCTCGCGGTGCGCAGCCTCGCGGACAAGATCCGCAGCCCAATCCTGCTCTTTGTGGGCCCTCCCGGCGTAGGCAAGACGAGCCTCGGCAAGAGCATCGCGAAGGCGATGGGCCGCAAGTTTGTGCGGATGAGCCTTGGCGGCATCCACGACGAGGCTGAGATCCGCGGCCATCGGCGCACCTACATCGGCGCGCTGCCGGGGCGCATCGTCCAGAACATCAAGACCGCGGGCACCAACAACCCGGTCTTCATGCTGGACGAGGTGGACAAGATCGGCATGGACTTCCGGGGCGACCCGTCGTCTGCGCTGCTGGAGGTCCTTGATCCGGAGCAGAACTTCAGCTTCCAGGACAACTACCTCGAGGTGCCGTTCGACCTCTCCAAGGTGCTGTTCATCGCCACCGCTAACCTGCTCGACCCCATCCCTGCGCCGCTTCGCGACCGCATGGAGATGGTGCAGCTGCCGGGCTACACGCAGACCGAAAAGGTTGAGATTGCCCGCCGGTTCCTCGTGCCCAAGCAGATGGAGAACCACGGCCTGAAGGCCAAGCATGTCGAGATCACGGACGAGGTCCTCACGACGCTCGTGCAGGCCTATACGCATGAGGCCGGCGTCCGGAACCTCGAGCGTGAGATCGCCAACATCATGCGCAAGGTCGCGCGCGCTGTGGCCGAAGGCCGCAAGCGCAAGATCATCGTGGGTGTGAAGAAGCTCGACGACTACTTGGGCCCCACGCGCTGGGAGTACGGGGAGCTTGAGGCCGAGGACCAGACGGGCTCGGCGACGGGCCTGGTCGTGACCGAGGTCGGGGGTGACGTCGTGGCCGTCGAGGTCATCAAGATGGAGGGGAAGGAGGATTTCATCCTCACCGGCCAGCTTGGCGACGTCATGCGCGAGTCCGCTCGGGCAGCGCTGTCCTGGATCCGCGCCAACGCGGCAGACCTGGGTATTGAGCGCCAGGTGTTCGAGCGCAACACCCTGCACATCCACGTCCCGGCGGGCGCAATCCCCAAGGATGGTCCCTCGGCAGGCGTCACGATGGCCACGGCCATGGTGTCGGCCCTCACCGGGATCCCCGTTCGCAAGGACGTGGCGATGACCGGCGAGATCACGCTGCGGGGGCGCGTGCTCCCGATCGGCGGGCTCAAGAGCAAGATCTTGGCCGCGCACCTCGCCGGTGCCGGCATGGTGATCCTGCCCAAGAAGAACGAGAAGGACCTCCGGGACATCCCGGACGAGATCCGGAAGCACGTGAAGCTGGTCCTTGCCGACAACATGGACCAAGTCCTCGAGGCGGCCCTCCGCCGCACTCCGCGGCCGCTGAAGGCGCAGACCGAGCCGGTCGGCGACCCGTCGGGCGGGCGTGGCCCCAAGGGCGGGGTTTCCCGCGTCCGGCAGGCCCCGTTCCCGCCGGCGGATCAGCCGCCCGTCGTGGTCTAGCGGCCCGAGACGCCCGTCGCCCGGGGTTCCAGCCATGGACTATCGCGACTACTACCAGATCCTCGGTGTGCCCAGATCGGCTTCGCAGGCCGATATCAAGAAGGCATTCCGGAAGCTGGCGCGTGAGCACCATCCTGACCGGAACCCGGGCGACAAGGGGGCTGAGCAGCGGTTCAAGGACCTCAACGAGGCCAACGCCGTCCTCTCGGACCCCGAGAAGCGCACGCAGTACGACGCCCTTGGCGCCAACTGGGAGCAATACCAGCGCGCCGGCGGCGGTCGTCCCGGCGCGGCCGGTGGTGACCCGTTTGGCCCCGGTGGCCCGTTCGCGGGGTTTGGCGGGGCGGGCGGGACCGGCGGCGCCGCGGGGCCGGGGGGCGTCCGCTATGCATTCCGGAGCGCTGGAGGCGACGCCGGGGGGTTCTCGGACTTCTTCCGCATGTTCTTTGGCGGCGCGCCCGCCGGAGGTGGCGGCGGCGTGGGCCAGACGTCCCCCCGAAGCCGCGGCCGGACGCAGGGCGGGTCCATCGAGGACCTCCTCGCGGGCATGGGCGGCATGGGCGACGGCACGAACCCCGGCCGCGGCGGTCGCGGGCACGCCCAGCCCCGCGAGGAAGTTGAGGCGCCCACTGATCTCGCGCTCGAGGAGGCCTACCACGGCACGAAGCGCATGCTCGAGGTGGACGGCCGCCGCTTCGAGGTGACCATCCCGCGCGGCGCCGACACAGGCAGCCGCGTCAAGCTGTCCGGGAAGGGGCCCGGCGGCGCCGATGTGGTGGTCACCGTCCGGATGGAGCCGCACTCGGTGTTCACGCGGCGCGGGGCGGATCTCGAACGCGAGCTGCCGGTGACCCTGCGCGAGGCGCTGCTCGGTTCTGAAGTGCCCGTCATCACGCTCAAGGGCCGCCTGCTGCTCACCATCCCGGCCGGCACCCAGACCGGCAAGACGTTCCGCCTGAAAGGCCAGGGCATGCCGCACCTGAAGGGCGATGCCACGGGCGACCTCTACGTGAAGGTGCGCGTGGTGCTGCCCAACGCGCTGGACGACAAGGCCCGCGAGGCCGCCGCCCACTTCCTTGACCTCATCCACCAGCCAGACCCCCGCGCCGGAACCTAGACACCGCACGCACACGTCGCACGAAAGACGCCAGACATGCAGCTTGACCGCTTCACCGAAAAGGCCCAGGAGGCCATCGTCACCGCCCAGCAGCTCGCCGAGCGGATGGCATCCCCCGTGCTTGACGCCGAGCACCTGCTCGCGGCGCTCGTGGATCCTGATGACGGCATTCCGGCGGAGACCCTCCGTCGCCTCGGCACGGACCTCGCGGCGTTCCGCGGCGAGATCGCGGCCATCCTGGCAAGGCGCGCCCGCATCCGGGGCGGCCAACTGGGGCTTGACCCGCGCGCCAAGCGCGTGGTGGAACATGCGCAAGAAGAGGCCAAGCGCCTTGGAGATGAGTACACCTCCACGGAGCACCTGCTCCTGGGCGTGGCCGAATCGGGCGGCGAGGCGCAGGCCCTCCTCGAGCGACACGGCGCCGGCCGCGAGGCAATCTTCAGCGCCCTCCAGAGCGTCCGCGGCGGCCAGCGGGTCACCTCCGACAATCCCGAGGCCACCTACCAGGCTCTCGAGAAGTACGGCCGCGACCTGACCGCGGAGGCCCGGGCGGGCAGCCTCGATCCGGTCATCGGCCGCGACGACGAGATCCGCCGGGTCATCCAGGTCCTCAGCCGGCGGACCAAGAACAACCCGGTCCTGATCGGCGAGCCGGGCGTGGGCAAGACGGCCATCGTCGAGGGCCTGGCCCAGCGAATCATCCGGGGCGACGTGCCCGAGACCCTCCGCGACAAGCGGGTCATCTCGCTCGATCTTGGCGCGCTGATCGCCGGAGCCAAGTTCCGGGGTGAGTTCGAGGAGCGGCTCAAGGCCGTCCTCAAGGAGGTCAAGGACTCCGCCGGCCGGGTGATCCTGTTCATCGACGAGCTCCACACCGTCGTTGGCGCCGGCGCGGCCGAAGGCGCGATGGATGCCAGCAACCTGCTCAAGCCGATGCTCGCCCGGGGCGAGCTGCACACG
>JANYAA010000056.1 GCA_025355255.1 Chloroflexota bacterium
CATTGGCTTGGCAAGCGCGAGATCTTCGAGATCCCCATCTTGGGGTGGATCGCGGCGTCGGGCGGCGTGCACCCGGTGGAGCGCGGGACCGCCGACGTGGACGCCTTCCGACTTGCCACACGAATCCTCGAGGCGGGGTCGGTGCTGCTGATCTTCCCCGAAGGCACGCGCAGCCCCACCGGCGAGCTGGCGGAGGCCAAGGATGGCACCGCGCTCCTCGCGCTCAAAACCAGCGCGATGATCGTGCCGATCGGCGTGAACAACGCCGATGCCGTGTGGCGCAAGGGTCGGGTCCTTCCGTCGCCATTTCCCCGCAGGACCATCACCGTGCGCATCGGCAAGGCCTTCCTGCCTGCGGCCGAGTTGCCGCAGGGCACAGACCGGAGGGCACTCAAGACCGCTGCGACCCTGTTGATCATGCGCAGGATTGCGGCGCAGCTGGACCCCCGCCACCGGGGTGCCTACGCCGCCGCAATCCGCGAGGATGCGCCGGCCGGACGTTGAGATCAGGCCGCACCCCGGCGACATGCCGGGACCTGTGCGACCATCAGGGATCTATGGGCATGGTTGAAGAGGTCCGCATCGCTCGTCGCACAGGGTTCTGCTATGGCGTGCGCGAGGCGATTGACAAGGCGAAGGAATCGGCCGCGGCCGGCATTGCTACCCATACCCTCGGCCAGGTCGTCCATAACGAGGGTGTCATCCGCCAACTGGAGACCGCTGGCGTCCGCAGCGTGGACAGCCTTGATGAGGTCAAGCACGGTAGCGCTGTGGTCATCCGGGCCCATGGCGTGAGGCCTGAGGTCTTCGAGCGGGCCCAGAATCGCGGTCTCGATGTGATCGACGGCACGTGCACCTGGGTCATCCAGGAGCAGCGGCAGCTGCAGGACCTCGTGGATGAGGACTACACCATCGTCATCCTCGGCACCCCCAAGCACCCCGAGGTCGTGGGCTTGCTGGGGTTTGCGCCAGACGCCATCGTCGTTGACGAGGAGGAGGACTGGGAGCGCATCCCCAAGCGCAAGCGGATGGCGCTGATCACCCAGTCCACCCAGCCGCCGTGGAAGTTCGAGAAGCTGGCGGCGTTCATGGTGTCGCGCGCCCACGAGCTCAAGATTGTCAACACCGTCTGCCCAGTCACCATCCGGCGCCAGGAGGACACGCTCGAAACCGCCCGCGACGTGGACCTCATGGTGGTTGTGGGCGGGCGACACTCCGCCAACACCAAGGAGCTGACGAGGCTCTGCGGCATCGCGGGCACCGCAGCCCTGCAGATTGAGAACGCGCGGGACCTTGTGGATCCGCAGGCGTTCGATCACGTCCGCGTTGTCGGCGTGACCGGCGGCACCAGCACCCCCATTGAGGATCTGCGCGAGGTCACCCAGCGCATCTTCGAGATTGCCGGCACCCCGGAGATGCGGGCGCGTGCCGAGGAACTTGCCGCTGCAGCGCTTGGCGCCGCCGCCACACCTGCGGGACGCACCACCTCGCTGCCGCGCCAGCCCGTCCTCGCAAGCGCCGACTGATGGCCAGCCGATCCGCCGGTTTGCCGGTCGTAGCGTTTGTCGGGCGGCCCAACGTGGGCAAGAGCACGCTCTTCAACCGCGTGGTCGGCGACGATCGCGCAGCCATTGTTGAAGACCGGGCGCGCACCACGCGTGATCGCCTGTATGGCGATGCCGAGTGGAATGGCCGGCGCTTTGTCGTTGTGGACACCGGTGGCCTCGAGGTTGCGCCGGGCGACCCCATCGAGGAGGCCGTCCAGGTGCAGGCGCGGCTGGCGATCAGCGAGGCGGACGTCATCGTCTTCCTCGTGGACGCGGAGACCGGCCCCACACCCGCAGACCTTGACGCAGCCGAGCTGCTTCGCCGCACCACCAAGCCTGTGCTCGTGGCCGCCAACAAGGCCGACAACCCTCGGCGGGAACAGGACGCAGCCGAGTTCTACTCCTTTGGCTGGGAGGACACGTTCGCCATCTCAGCCAACCACGGGCGCGGCGTCGCGGATCTCTTGGACGCCATCGTCTGGGCGCTGCCCGCTGAGAGCCCGCGCGAGGTGGCGCGCAAGGCGCGCGAAGTTCAGGCTGACGCGTGGGCGGACGAGGTGGCCGCCGGCCGCCTTGACCCGTTTGTGATCGGCGTGGATGACGCCGCCGACCCGGAGGGCGACGAGGACCTCGAGGGCGAGACCCCGGAGGCTGAGGCCGCCCGCTGGGACGCGCTCATGGCCGCCGAGGACGACGATCCGCCTGCAATCGCCTTTGTCGGGCGCCCGAACGTGGGCAAGAGCAGCCTGCTCAACGCGCTCCTCGGGGAGTCGCGGACCATCGTGTCCGACATTCCCGGCACCACGCGCGATGCCATCGACACCACCATCCCGTGGGGCCGCAGCGAGATCGTGCTGATCGACACCGCGGGGATCAAGCGCCGAGGCAAGGTGGCCAACGGGCCTGCGGCGGAGCGCTATTCCACGCTGCGCGCCCTCAAGGCCATCGGGCGCTCAGATGTGGCGGTCCTGGTACTGGACGCCGCTGACGGCCTGACGGCGCAGGACGCCCATGTCGCGGGCTACGTGATCGAGGAGGGGAGAGGCCTCGTCCTCGCGGTGAACAAGTGGGACATCGTCGAGGGCAAGACGCACAAGAGCTTCGACGAGTTCGTGACGCAGCTCCGGCGCGACCTTGCGTTTATTGACTACGCGCCAATTGTCTCCATCAGCGCCAAGACCGGTCAGCGCGTGCAGCGCGTCCTGGAGCTCGCCGTGGAGGTGTGGGGCGAGCGCCGCAAGCGCATCAACACGGGCGAGCTCAACCGCCTCGTTCGTGACGTCGTGGAGCGCACGCCGCCGGCGATGGTCCACGGTC
>JANYAA010000112.1 GCA_025355255.1 Chloroflexota bacterium
CGCGGCGGGCGACACCGAGGCGCCTCGTCGGCGCAGGGCCTCGAAGGCCCTGGCGTGACCGCCGGACCGGCGGGCGATCGCGTCCGGACGGTCTATCTCGGCAGCGGCTCGTTTGGGCTCCTGGCGCTGCGGCGGCTCGCAGCGCACCCCCGCATTGATCTTGTCGGCGTGGTCACCGCGCCGGCGCGGCCCGCTGGCCGCCACCGCGTCCTCACGCCTACCCCCGTTGCCGCGCTGGCGGCCGAGCTGGGCATTGACGTCGTCCTGGCGCCGGAGCGGCTTCGCGCGCCCGAGGCGGTGGCCGCGGTGCTGGCCCTGGCGCCCGGGCTGGCGGTCCTCGCTGACTACGGGCAGATCGTCCCACCCGGGCTCCTGGGTCTGCCCCACGGTGCGCTGAACCTGCACCCGTCGCTGTTGCCGCGGTGGCGCGGTGCCTCGCCAATCGCGGCAACCATCGCCGCGGGCGACGCCGTCACCGCAGTCACGCTGATGCGGATGGACGCGGGGCTCGACACGGGGCCGGTCGTGGCGCAGGAGCTGGTGCCGCTCGCCGGTGACGAGGCGGCGCCCGCGCTGGAGGAGCGGCTGGCTGCGCTGGCGGCGGGGCTGCTGGACCGCTCGCTTGGCCCGTGGCTGGACGGTGCGCTTCCGACGACACCCCAGACCACGGATGGCGTTGTGCTCACCCGCCAGCTGCGGCGCGAGGACGGGTTGCTTGACACGTCACGTCCGGCCGAACAGCTGGAGCGCCTCGTCCGCGCGTACCAGCCCTGGCCGTCAACGTACGTGGAGCTGGACGGCGAACGCCTCGTTGTCACCGCCGCCCGCGTTGCGCCCTCCCACCCCGGCGATCAGTCCGGCCGTCTCGTCCGCGATGGCGCCCTGCCCGCGCTGGCGACGGTGGACGGTCGACTTGTTCTGGTGTCCGTGACGCCACCCGGCAAACGGCCCATGTCGGGCGCCGACTGGCTTCGAGGCCGCCGCTAGGCAACCCGTCGGTACGGCACGTCCGCGACGAGGATCCCCGGGTGGCCCGTCAGGGCGTCGCGGATCCGGTGCGCGTTCTGGTTGTAGAGGAAGCGCTCCCACCAGTGGCGGATGATCCGCTCAGGGACCAGCACCACGGTCACCGTTTCTGGATCGCGCGCCGCCACCATCTCGAGGTAGCGGATCAGCGGCTGCACAAGGTCCCGGTACGGCGATTCCAAGACCAGGAAATCCACGCCCGGCATCTGGCTCCGGAAGCGTCGTCTGAGCAGTTCCGCCCGTTCAACGTCGTCGGTGACGTGCACCGCGATGATCTGATCCGACATGGTCATGCCGAACTTGATCGCCTGGATCACGTCGCGGCGCATGTCCTGGATTGGCACGATCACCCGCTGCGCCCGGCGCGGCTTGCCGGCGAGCTCTGCATCCGGTCGCACGAACAGGTCCTGCTGGCCGATCTTGTACTCGTGCGAGATGAACAGCATCAGGACCACGAGCGCCGGAACGATGATCAGCACAATCCACGCGCCGAGCGCGAACTTGGCGATCGCGAAGATGACCACCACGATGGCGGTAACCACCGCGCCAACCCCGTTGATCACGGAGCTTCGGCGCCATCCAGGTCCGCGCTCGGTCCACCAGTGGCGGACCATGCCGCTCTGGGACAGCGTGAACGAGGTGAACACGCCGATGGCGTAGAGCGGGATCAGGCGGTTCACGTCGCCGTTGAATGCGATGACCAGCAGGATCGACAAGGCGGCCAGGGCGACGATCCCTGAGTTGAATGCGAGTCGCTCACCCCGGAATGAGAATTGGCGCGGGAAGAACCCGTCTCGAGCCAGGATGGACGCAAGCCTCGGGAAGTCCGCGAAGCTGGTCTGTGCGGCGAGGATCAGGATGCCCATCGTGGAGAACATCAGGATGTAGTACAGCGGCGATCGCCCAAACAACACGGCGGCCGCCACCTGCGAGAGAACTGAGTCCGGCTGGGCGGCCCCTGACGGAACAGCCCCGGTGACACCCGCCAGCCAGTTCATGCCCAGGAACATCGTCCCCAGCAGCGCGGACATGACCAACATCGTCGTCTGGGCGTTCTTCCACTCAGGTGGCTTGAACGCCGGCACGCCGTTGGCCACGGCTTCGGTGCCCGTCATTGCGGAACAGCCGTCGGCAAACGCCCGCATCAGCACCAGCGCCCCGAGGGTTTCCGGGCTGGGCGCGTACAACTGGGTATGCGGCGCCATCAGATGGTCGCCCATGAGCGTTCGCACGACGCCCATGCCGATCATCAGCAGCATCGAGCCGAGGAAGATGTAGGCGGGCGCGGCGAAGGCCGTGCCGGACTCTGACAGGCCGCGCAGATTGATGGCCATTACCAAGAGGATGCAGACGACGATGATTGGGACGATGTAGGGGTGCAGTGGCGGCAGCGCCGCGCTGAGGTTGTAAATCCCCGACGACACGCTCACCGCCACGGTCAGGACGTAGTCCACCAGTAGCGATGCGGCCGCGATCAATCCCGCGATGGTGCCAAGGTTGGCGTGGGCCACGATGTAGCTGCCGCCACCGTTGGGATAGGCGCGGATCGTCTGGCGATAGCTGAACGTGACCAAGATCAGCAGGCCCACGATGAGGAAGGAGATCGGCATCAGCCAGCCAAACGCAAGCGTGCCGCCCACGGCGAGTGTGAACAGGCTCGCTTCGCCCGCATAGGCCACCGAACTCATGACGTCCGAGGAGAAGATCGGCAGGGCCTTCCACTTCGGCAGGCGCTGATCCAGCTCCTCGTGCGTCGAGAGGACGCGGCCGAAGACAAGACGCCGCGCGCC
>JANYAA010000128.1 GCA_025355255.1 Chloroflexota bacterium
CAGCCGCGCCTCCACCCGCGGTGACAGAGCTCCCTGCATCCGCGCCGCCTCGATGTCGCTCTCCGCCCATGACAGTCCCACAACGGACGTCAGCAGCCACTCGAGCAGCGCGTGGCGGCGGAATACCGCATCAGCCGCGGCCTGTCCGGCAGCCGTGAGGACCACGCCGCGGCCCGCACCCGTTTCTAGCAGGCCATCAGCCGTGAGCCGTCGGCACATCTCGCTGGCGGCTTGCGTGCTGACGCCCACACGCCGGCCCAGATGCGCGGTGGTGGCAAGGCGCCCGTCGCCGCACATGACGCGCAGCGCCAGCAGGTACTCCTGGGCGGCCGTGGAGATGTCGGCGGGATCGTGGTGACGGGCCATGCGCCCAGTCTACGGTGCGCCGGGGCCTTCATCGTCGTCAACACGGTCTTCGGCGCGCACTGCCCGGCGCGCCCGCTCCTCGTACTCGGGTCCGTGCTTGCGCGGATCGGCGTATTCGCGCGGGTTGAGCGTCCAATACGTCCCCATCGACGCTCCGTACCAGTCTCCGCCCTCCCAGGGCGGCTCAAACGGGGTCGAGGCCGCCTCGTCGTAGGAGGTGGAGCCAAGGCGCGCTTTGCGCTCGAACGCGCGGCCCTGGGCGCCCACCGATGGGCCCGACGATGGCCGGGTACCCCCACCGGGCCGCGGTGATGTGCCGGTTGCCCCGGTCGGACCCGCCCGCCGCGCACGCCAGGCGTCACGCGTCGCCCGCGCCTTGTCGGGATCGGTCTGTGTCGGCTGGCGGTGCACGGTTCCTCGAGCACGGGCCTGCGCCGGACCGGCGATCAGCAGTTCGTACGCCGCCTGGACGGCAAGGAACCGGGCAAGTGAGCGCTCCCCGGCGGCATCGGGATGGTGCAGCTTCGCCAGCCGCCGATACGCCGAGCGGATCTCGTTGAGCGTGGCGCCCGGCTGCAGGCCGAGAACGCGGTGGGGATCGGGCTTGGCGGTCATCGCCTTCACTTCGGTTGGACTGCGGCGGCCGGATGGCTCGGCGCGCCTGCCGCAAGTATTCGCCCGGGGTATCGATTTCGGCCGCGGGGCCGCCTGGTGATGCCTGCGGGGTATAGGCATGACCGAAACCGCCTCGCGGAGGCCAGAAATTGCCGCCGCGATGCCCGCAGCGCATCAGCACGACACGGGACGAAGCCAATCGATACCCCGCAGGAATACCCGGGACAGGCGGGGTGGCACCAGGGCCCAGCGTCAGCCGATCAGCTCACCAACCGGCGCCAGCTCAAACTCTGGCACGGCTTCGCCAACCACGCGTCCGTGGGGATCCATGCTGGGCGGGCGGTGAAAGCGGGCCAACACGCGCAGCGCCTGACCTTCCAGCACGCCCGCCTGCCGCAGCGACTCCAGGGTGGCGGCGGAAAGGCCGCGGCCATCGCCGTCACCGTCCTCAATCTTGGCGGCAAACCCGCTGGCGGGGGCACCCGCGATAGCCCCGCGCGGACCGGGCAGGATCCCGACGCACTGAAGCGCCTCCATGCCGCTCTTTGCGACAACCCGCTTCGGCGCCGCCTTCATGAGCGCCGTGTCGAGCCGGTCCCGCGTGCCCGCCACAAGATCCGGGTGGCGCATCATCGCATCGCGGATGCGGGTGAGGTGGGGGGCGAGCGCAGAGCGATGGTCGCGCGTGGGCACAGCCGCCGGATCGGCGAGCATCGCGTAGGCGCGGGCGGTCTCGCGCAGCGTGAAGGCATAGGTCTCGATGCCGCAGCCGTCGATGCCTGCACGCAGCTTCTCGTACGGCACGTCAAATGCGTCGGCGATGGCCTGCCGGTATGCGACATGCGCCGGGTGCTCCGGGCGCCAGTACGTCTCCACGTCCCAGCCGCCCAGCTTGGCTGTGAGGATCAGCGCCGAGTGCTGCCCGGAGCACATGTGGCGGAGCTGGCTGGGCCGCTCCCCGTCGCGCGCGAGGCGGGCGGCAGTGACGGGATCCATCGGTGTTGGATCAGCGCCGCAGATCAGGGCGGACTGCGGGATCCCCACGCGGCGGTACAGCGCCTGGATCGTCCGCACATGGAGGTCTTCGCCGGAATGGCTCGCGGTCATGATCGCAAGCTCATCGGTGGTGAGGTCCAACTCCTCCACACCGCCCGCGCGCAGCAGGCCCAGCAGGCCGAAGGGCTTGCCGCAGGACCGCAGGTAGCTCACGCGCTCGGCATCGCCGATCACGCGGATGACGTGGCCCGTTGCGTCAGCCTCCACCACGTCGCCCCGGTGGAGCGACTCAACCACGCCGTTGCGGAGCTGCCGGACGAGCACAGGCGGGGTTGGCCAACGCGGCGAACGCGTCTGGCCGGTGGAACCGCTGGCAGGTGAAGTGCGGGGAGCCATCAGCGCCGAGCATACCGCGCTAGGATTCAGCCCGGAGCGGTCAGTCCGCCAACGGCGGCAGTCGAAGTGAGTGCCGCCTCCTGTGTCGGCCGCATCAGCGCGAGGTATCCCGTGGCAACTTGGCCCACCCTGCACGTGTCGCAGCATCCGGCGGTCCGCCACAAGCTGGGCATCCTGCGCGATGTCGAGACCGAGCCCAAGAAGTTCCGCGAGGTCGTGCGCGAGCTCTCCTGGCTGATTGGCTACGAGGCTTTGGCCGATGCCCGCACGCGCGCCCTCGACGTGCGCACCCCCCTTGAGGTCATGGCGGGCGAGGAGCTGGCGGATCGCATCGGCTTTGTGCCCATCCTGCGGGCGGGCCTAGGCATGGTAGACGCGTTTCTTGAGCTCATGCCAACCGCGCAGGTCTGGCATCTGGGCCTGTTCCGCGACGAGCGGACGCTCCGCCCCGTGGAGTACTACAACAAGCTGCCCAACAGCGCCGCCGTAGACCTGTGCCTGATCCTGGACCCGATGCTCGCAACGGGCGGGTCGGCCACTGCGGCCATCGAGGTCCTCAAGCGCTGGGGCGCGGTCCGGATCAAGCTCGTGAACCTCATCGCTGCCCCGGAGGGAGTTGCGGCGGT
>JANYAA010000141.1 GCA_025355255.1 Chloroflexota bacterium
CCGCCGCTTTGGCGAGGGCTTGCCCACCGGCCCAAAGACGCCGCTCGTGCTCCGTGACGCGCCGCTGGTGCTTGCCGTGGGGCCGGACGGAGTCGTCGTGGCCCTGTGCCGGGCCGTGGCGGGCATTCTGCACCCGTCCAAGGTGCTCGCGGTCCGTCCCGCAACGGACGGACGACCAAACCCGCGGCCACCGCTCGCCGAGGACTGAGCGTGGCAATGCGGGTGGTCTACGGGCTGGACCGGCTGGCGCCAGCCGACCACCCGGCGTTTGTGGTGGTTGGCGTCTTTGACGGGCTGCACCTTGGCCACGCCTACCTGCTTCGGCACCTTGTGGCTGAGGCGGACCGCCGCGACGCCAAGCCGATGGTGGTGACATTCGACCACCATCCTGACGAGGTGATCACCGGCAGCGCGCCCGCGCTCCTGTGTGATCCAGAGGAGCGCTTGGCGCGCCTTGAGGCGGCGGGCGTGGCGACCACCGTGGTGGTCCACTTCGACCAGACGCTGCGCCAGACCACGTACCAGGCATTTGTGGAGCGGCTGTCGGCGCACGGCCGGCTCGCCGGCTTCCTGATGACGCCGGACGCGGCCTTTGGCTATGAGCGCGCGGGCACACCCGCCACCCTGGTGGAGCTGGGGCGGACCAAGGGGTTTGACGTTGTTGTGGTGGCGCCGTTCACCCTGGACGGGCGAGCGGTCCGGAGCACCGAGGTCCGGACCGCGATTGCTGCGGGCGACATCGGGCTCGCGTCGCGCCTGCTTGGCCGAGCTCCCGCCGTGGCCGGCATCGTGGAGGCGATTGGCCACGAGATCGGAGCCGGTGGGGCAGGGGAGCGTCCTGTGCAGTTTGAGCTGCCGATGGTGTTGCCGCCCGACGGCCGCTGGCTTGTGCGGGTGGGCGCGGGCGTCGGCGACATGCCGGGCGTAGCGGCAGTGGGGCGCGTCGCCGATGGGCGGCTCTGGCTTGCCGACGTTCCGCCGCGCGCCCGTGTCCGCGTGGAGTTGGCCGGTCCGGCCGAGGCCTAAAAGGAGCGCAATATGAACACGACGGTTCGCTGGGGCATTCTCTCCACGGCCAAGATCGCGACAGCCAAGGTGATCCCCGGAATGCGGCGCGCAGCTCGGGCGGAGGTTGTCGCCATCGCTTCGCGGGACACGGCAGCGGCACAGGCCGCCGCGGACGAGCTCAGCATCGCCCGCGCCTACGGCAGCTATGAGGCGCTGCTGGACGACACGGATGTGGACGCCATCTACATCCCGCTGCCCAACCACCTCCACGCCGAGTGGACGGTCAAAGCACTCGAGGCGGGCAAGCACGTCCTGTGCGAGAAGCCGCTGGCACTGACTGCCCACGATGCGGAGGACATGTTCGCGGCCGCCGATGCCGCGGGGCGTCACCTCGCGGAAGCGTTCATGTACCGCCACCATCCGAGCTGGCGCGCGGTCCGCCGGCTGGTGGACGAGGGGCGGATCGGCGAGCTGCGCGCGGTGGACTCCTGGTTCTCGTACTTCAACGACGATCCGGCGAACATCCGCAACATCGCCGCATACGGCGGCGGCGCCCTGTACGACATCGGCTGCTACAACGTCAACCTCTCGCGTTGGCTGTTTGGCGGCGAGCCCGTGTCGGTCTCGGGGGCCATCCACCGCGATCCTGCGTCAGGCGTGGATACCCTCACCAGCGGGACGCTTGGCTTTGCCAACAGTGTCGCCACGTTCACGTGCGCCACGCGGGTGGAGCCGGATCAGCGGGTCCACATCTACGGCTCGGCCGGACGGATCGTTGTCGAGATCCCGTTCAACATCCCGCCCGACCGGCCAAGCCGCATCCAGGTTGTCGCCGGAGGTCAGCCGCCTGTTGCGCCCAATGTCGAGGTGCTCGAGTTCCCGCCGGCCGACCCGTACGCCTGCGAGGTCGACGCGTTCGCGGCGGTGGTCCTCGACGGCGCTGAGCCGCTTGTGCCGCCATCCGACGCTGCGGCCAACCTGCGGGTGATGGAGGAGCTGTTCCGGGTGGCCGCCGGGGGTTGAGGGCCGCCCGGGCCAGACGTGGAATGCGAGCGCCGCATCACTGCTCATGATTTGGAGGCATCGCGCCCCCGCAGCGCCCGCTCGATGCGCCGCCGCGGAGGCTCGCTGCGGCTTATCACGAGTGTTGATGACCGGACTGGGCTGCGGAGCGGCGTTTGCCCGATGGGGAACGGCCCTGCTATTCTCCGCGGGTCGAAGAGAAGACGTATTTAGTCACGCCATCGTTCGTGTCGGAGGATCGAGTGCCGCTCGCGCGGGAGAAGAAGCAAGAGGTCATCGAGTCGTATGCGGTCGCCGAGGGCGACACCGGCTCGCCGGAAGTCCAGGTCGCGCTCCTTACTGAGCGGATCCGGGACCTGACGGAGCACCTCCGGAGCTTCCCGAAGGACAACCATTCGCGTCGCGGCCTCCTCAAGCTTGTGGGCCAGCGTCGGCGCTTGCTCGCGTACCTCGTGAAGAAGGACGCGACGCGCTACCGCGCCGTTATCGGCCGGCTCGGACTGCGCCGCTAGCCACCCGCCACAAACCCCGGGTATGCCCCGGTGTTTGGCGCTTTCGGCTCCGGTGATCCAGCCCGCCCACTCGCCAACCAGGCGTTATTCCGCCACGGACGGCCAAGGAGTTCGTATACCTATGCCCACGCCCACCACGCTCGAGATCGAGTTCGGCGGCCGCACGCTGACCATGGAGACCGGCAAGCTCGCCGGGCTCGCCGGCGGCGCCGTCACCCTCCGCTACGGGGACTCCATGGTCCTCGGCACCGCCAACCGGAGCGAGCCTCGCCCCGGCCTGGACTTCTTCCCGCTCACGGTTGATTACGAAGAGCGCATGTACGCCGCGGGCAAGATCCCGGGCGGCTTCATCAAGCGCGAAGGCCGTGCGTCGGAGCAGGCCATCCTCGCTGCGCGCCTCACGGACCGGCCCCTGCGCCCGCTGTTCCCCGAGGGGTACAAAGACGACGTCCAGATCGTGATCACGGTCATG
>JANYAA010000017.1 GCA_025355255.1 Chloroflexota bacterium
CTGAGGCGACGATCCGCGCCAAGAACTCGCGCCGGCGCCGCCGCCGCCGGTAGCGCTGCGGACCCTTGGGCACAGGCCCTGCCGATGCCGATTGAGATCCGTCGGTTTGGGGTAGGCCACAGGCGCCCTGACGGGCCGTCCGGCTCGGACGGCGTGGAGAGCCGCGTCATCGAGTCGCGCGCATCCGGTTCTGTAACCGAGCTTGCATTTGGCCGCCGCGCGCGTCTGGCGCCGCATGCCAGCCCGCGCTGGGTCTGCTTCCTGGTGATCGAGGGCGGCGGGTGGACCGGCGTGGGCGATGAGCGCTGCCGCGTGGCCGCGGGAGAGGCCGCGGTCTGGCCGCCCGATGTGCTCCATGCGGCCTGGACGGACGGGACGCCGATGCGCGCGATCGTTGTGGAGCTGGCGGAGGATCCGCGCCAGCTGTCGGCCGTGGTTGACGGTGCCGTAGGTACCGAGCTAGCCGAGCGGCCCGTCTCGCGCGGCGAGGGGCGGCTGGCCGATCGTCCGCGGCGCCGCTCTGCGGCTGACCTCGGCGAAGGCGAGCCGGACTAGGCCGCCACGGGGCTCAGCTCCCGCGCTCGCACGAATCTCGCAAAGAGCGAGCAGTTTAGGCAGCCTGACCGGTGTTGGACAGCCGGAATAGTCGCTCGCCTGGCCAAACGCCCCGTTGGAGGCAGCTGCAATCGTTGGTTCGAATCGAGGCACCCGACTCTCCGCGTGCTCGCTGCCCGTTGGAGCCAGTCCTGTTCGCTCCTCGCGAAATCCGACGGAGCCCGTCGCTGCGTCGACAGGCTGAAGACTGCCAGAGAGGCATATCGATATCGCCGCGCGCTGGTGGTCCGTGAATGTGTCGAAACTGGCGTACGGGGTTGCCCGAGGCTCACCGCGAACGCTAGTCCGCCAGGTCCGCGTCAGCCTCGTCGCGGGCCAGCCAGGCGCCGAGGCCGCCGAGGATTTTGGCGGTCATCCCCCACACGGCCAGCCCCGCCACCGGATACGCCGCGTAGCGCACGTGGAAGCCGCGCAGCTCCCGCTCCACGGCGAGCAGCGGCGCTCCCGGCAGGAAGGCGCGGACCGGCGCATCGAGGATCGCAGCCACCTCGGACGGTTGCGGGCGCATCGCTGGCCGGCGCGCCGCCACCGCCATGATGGGCGCCACGGTGTAGTTGGAGACGGGGATCCACTGCGTGGGCAGCTGGCCCAGTACGCGCAGACCGCATTCGGCCGGATCCAGGCCCACCTCTTCGGCCGCCTCACGGAGGGCCGCGGCGATCAGGTCCGTGTCGGAAGGCTCGACGCGGCCGCCCGGAAACGAGACCTCGCCGCTGTGATCGCCGCCGCGGTGGGCGCGCTCGGTGAGGATGAGGTGCGCCTCGCCGGAAGGATCCGGGTACAGCACGATCAGCACCGCGGCAGGCCGCGCGGCACCGGGCGGCACCGCCCAGTCCGGTCGCGGGCGCGGTCGCGGGCCGTCCGTCCCGGCCAGGACGGGGATCAGCTCGTCGGGTCCGTCCGGCAGCACGTCGGGCAGGACGCGAAGCCTCGCAACCGCCTCCTCAAGCCGCATCGGCGAACCCGCCCGTCCGCCTCAGCCGACGCTGCGCGCGGCGTGGATGATCGCCGCCAAGGAGCGGTCGATGTCGTCCTCGGTTGTGGACCAGTTGGACACCGAGATCCGCATCACGGCCATCCCGTGCCACGTTGACCCGCTAAGCCAGCAGGTCCCGTCGTCCTGCACCGCTCGGATGACGGCGCGCGTGCGGTCGTCGCTGCCGAAGCGCACCAGCACCTGGTTGAAGACGACGTCGTTGAGGATCTCCAGCCCCGCCCCGGCCGCTGCCGACGACTGGAGGCCCCCGGCCATCCGCTGAGCAAGGGTAACCTGGCGCTCGATCATCTCCGCCACGCCACGCCGACCCAGCGAGCGCAGCGCAGCCCACGCCGCAAACCCGCGCGCCCGGCGCGAGTACTCCGGGACCCAGCGGAACTCGTCGCGCTCAACGTCGCTGTACGCGATGTAGGCGGCGCTCTGCGGCGACAGCGCCCGCGTGTGGGCGCCGGCGTCGCGAACAAACGCGATCCCCGAGTCGTACGGGACGTTGAGCGCCTTGTGGCCATCGGTTGCCCAGGAGTCGGCGCCTTCGATGCCGGCAGCCAGATGGCGCAGCGCGGGCGATGCTGCCGCCCACATGCCGAAGGCGCCATCGACGTGGATCCAGGCGTCAGGGCGGACTGACCGCACAAGGGCAATCGCCTCGGCGAGCGGGTCAAACGACCCCGTGTTCACGTTGCCCGCCTGGAGACAGACGATGAGTGGCCCAACCGGCGCCTCTGCCACGCGCTCCGCAAGCGCGTCGAGCCGCTGACGACCCTGCTCGTCGGCGGCCACCGTCGTCAACTGTCCGCGGCCAAGGCCCAGATACTGGACTGCCGTGGGGATGGTGGCGTGGACCTCAGCGGAGACGATGATGCTGATGCGCGGCGCGCCAACCAGCCCGTCGTCCTCTACATTCCAGCCGGCCTTGCGCAGCACCTCGTGCCGGGCCGCGGCGAGACAGGTGAAGTGCGCCATCTGGCAGCCGGTGGTGAAGCCAACGCCCGTGCCGCCAGGCAGGCCGAACAGGTCGATCAGCCAAGCGGCCACCACCTCCTCCACAACCGACGCCGCAGGGCCGCAGGAGTAGATGCCCGCATTCTGGTCCCAGGTGGAGGTGAGCCAATCGGCCGCGAGCGCCGCCGGCAGCGCGCCGCCGATGACGAAGCCGAAGTAGCGCGGCCCAGGGATTGCAACGAGCCCCGGCTCCGACTCGCGGACCAATTGGGCGATGACGTCAGCGCCCGGCGTGCCGTCATCCGGCAGTGGCCCGCCGAGGCCGGCCAGCAGCGCATCGCGCGTGGTCTGCGCATGCACGGGGCGCTCGCCGATTGATGCCAGATAGTCCGCGGCGTGGGCAGCCGTGGAGCGCAGTAGAGCGGCGCTGTCGTTGTCCATGTCGGGGGCCTCGTGATGGGCGGGTCGCGGGACGCGGTGGACCGCCAGCGTAGCGGGGAATGCCGCTCCGCTCCTCTCGCGATGCACGTGCGACTCAGAACCGACACCCGCGAGCACGACTCAGTCGCCGAACGCGACCCTCGCGCCCCGAACTCTCCAGGGGACTGCCTGATCTGAGTCAGGAGTGAATTGCCGGGTCGAGACGGACAGGATTCCGGGTTGACCGCGGCTCAGTTGACCCGCGAGCCACCGTCCGTGCCCTTGTTCGGGTCCAGCGCCGGCAGGTCAAACGGCGACTGTTCGCCGCCGGCCTCACGCCCGACAGCCTCCCGGGATGATCGGGCGTCCCGTCGGTCGCCCGCCTCGCTGACCATCGTCTCGCCAGCTGTGGAGGTGAACACCAGCGTTGAGCCCAGGCTGCTGGCGTCTGCCCTCACGACGTCGCCGGGATGGAACGTCCCCGACAGCATCGCCCGCGCAAACGGGTTCTCCACCAGACGCTGGATCGTCCGCTTGAGCGGCCGGGCGCCGAAGGCCGGGTCAGTCCCTTCTCGCACGATCAGCGCGACGGCGGCCGGCGTCAGCTCCAGGGTCAAGTTCGTGGAGGCGATCCGCCGCTGCAGGTCCGCAACCAGTAGCTGGGCAATCGCCGCCAGATCGACGTCGGTCAGCGCGTGGAACACGATGACCTCGTCCACGCGGTTGAGGAACTCCGGCCGGAACACGGATCGCAGGTGGTCGGTGACCGCGCGCTTCATCGCCTCGTACG
>JANYAA010000205.1 GCA_025355255.1 Chloroflexota bacterium
GATCATGCCCGGCGACAACGTCGACATGACCGTCGAGCTGATCGGCCCCATCGCGCTCGAGGTCGGCCAGCGGTTCGCGATCCGCGAGGGCGGCCGCACCGTCGGCGCCGGCGCGATCACCACCATCATCGCGTAGCGAGAGTTTCATGGCCAGAGTTGATGCGCGCCCGGTAATCCAGCTGGCCTGCACTGAGTGCAAGACCCGCAATTACACAACGCGCAAGAACAAGAAGAACGATCCGAGCCGGATCGAGCTGCAGAAGTACTGTCCCCGCGAGCGGCGTCACACGCTGCATCGCGAGGCCAAGTAGCAGCAGCCCGTCTGGCGCTCGCAGGGGTGTAGCTCAATTGGCAGAGCAGCGGTCTCCAAAACCGCAGGTTGTAGGTTCGAGTCCTATCGCCCCTGCCACTTCCATCGTCATCGCTAAAAGGCTCCCGTGAACCGAATCCGCCGCTTCATCGACGAATCCTGGTCTGAGCTGAAGAAGGTCTCGTGGCCCAATCGGCTTCAGGTCCGCAACCTCACGATCCTGGTGTTCGTGATCTCGTTTGTGGTCGGCCTGTACATCACGGCCGCCGACACAGCGTTCGACTACTTCATCAGGCTTCTCGCGAGCGTCGGCGCATGACCGAGCAGCTCACGCCGGCCAAGGCGCCCGAAAAGCGCTGGTACGTGATCCACACGTACTCGGGTTACGAGAACAAGGTCAAGGCCAACCTTGAGCACCGCATCGAGTCGATGGGCATGGAAGACAAGATCTTCCAGGTCCTCGTGCCGATGGAGGACGAGATCGAGATCCGCCAGGGCCAGCGGCACACCGTCCAGAAGAAGGTCTACCCGGGCTACGTGCTCGTGGAGATGATCCTGGACCCCGAGTCCTGGTTCGTCGTCCGCAATACGCCGGGCGTCACCAGCTTCGTCGGCAGCGGCAACATCCCCGGGATGCGCAGCGAGCCGATCCCGCTGGACGAGAACGAAGTCAAGCAGATCCTCCGGCACATGGGCGTGGAAACGCCGAAGTACCGGGTCGCCTTCACGAAGGGCCAGAGCGTGCGTGTCACGGATGGGCCGTTCGCGGAGTTCATCGGCACCGTGGACGAGGTCAACCCAGAGCGCAACAAGCTGAAGGTCCTCGTGAGCATCTTCGGCCGGGAGACACCGGTCGAGCTCGACTTCCTCCAGGTCGAGAAGCTGTAACGAGGCAGGGAGCGAGCTAACGTGGCCAAAAAGATCCGCATCGTCATCACGCTGCAGCTGCCGGCAGGCAAAGCGACACCGGCGCCGCCCGTCGGCACGGCGCTGGGCCCGCACGGCATCAACATCGTCGAGTTCACCAAGGCGTACAACGAGAAGACCGCCGACAAGCTGGGCCAGGTGATCCCCGCACAGATCACGGTCTTTGAGGATCGCTCGTTCACCTTCGTCCTCAAGACCCCGCCGGCCCCGGACCTCCTCCGGAAGGCCGCCGGGATCGACAAGGGCTCCCAGACGGCCGGCTCGGCAGTCGCAGGGCGTGTGACGCGGGATCAGGTCCGCCAGATCGCCGAGGCCAAAATGCCCGACCTCAATGTCAACGACATCGAGGCCGGCATGAAGGTCATCGAGGGCACCGCCCGCAGCATGGGCATCGAGGTCGTCGGCTAACGCCGATCTCGCCGCGCGGGAGATACCCCGGCTCGCGCGGCATCGATGAGGGGCAGGTCGCGAGACCGAAGGAGCACCGCACTTGGCTGAGCACGGCAAGCGCTACCAGGACGCTGCCAAGCTGGTGGACCACCTCAAGGTCTACTCCCCGGCTGAGGCTGTCGGTCTGGCCAAGCAGACCTCCACCGTGAAGTTCAACGCATCTGTCGAGGCCCACCTGCGCCTTGGCGTCGACCCCCGTCACGCCGACCAGATGGTCCGCGGCACGGTGGTCCTGCCGCACGGCACCGGCAAGATTGTCCGTGTCGCCGTCTTTGCCCAGGGCGAGAAGGCCAACGAGGCCCGCGCCGCCGGCGCCGACGAGGTTGGCGCTGAGGACCTGGTCAAGAAGATCGAGGCAGGCTGGCTCGAGTTCGACGTCGCCATCGCGACGCCTGACGTCATGGGCCAGGTTGGCCGCCTCGGCCGCATCCTTGGCCGCCGCGGCCTCATGCCAAACCCCAAGGCTGGCACCGTCACCTTTGACGTCGAGCGCGCTGTCAAGGAAGTGAAGGCCGGCCGCGTGGAGTTCAAGGTGGACAAGGGCGCCATCATCCACGTCTCCTTCGGCAAGGTGAGCTTCGACGAGACCCAACTGGCCGAGAACCTCGCCAGCCTCATCGACGCGATCAACCGCGCCAAGCCGAGTGGCGCCAAGGGCCACTACCTGCGGACGCTGACCATCGCCTCCACGATGGGCCCCGGCATCCACGTGGACATCCCCTTGGTGCTCGCCAGCATCTAGGCAGGGCCACCCGGGCGGTCGCCCCACCATACGCACGACGCAGTCGAGAGGCTGGCGCCGTATCAAGACAGACGGATCGCCGCAGACAGCCTGCGCCCGCAGGACGCGGAGCCGACCGCAAGGCCGGCCTCACGCCCGGGGCTTGATCCGCCGGAACGGACCTGGCGCCACCCCTCCCGGGTGACCTCGGGGGACGCCGGCGGGCACGCCGAGGCAGACGGACGAACCACCTCCTCCGCGGGGTGGGTCCCCCCTGCATCGCCACACGGCCCGTCGCAGGGGAGTACCGGCACAGTGCCGGGAGACCCACCGCCGCGCGCCGGTAGCGCGCAGGGAGCTAGGAGGTCATCGAGACCCGATGCCGACCGAGGCCAAGCGCGAGACGATTGACGGACTTCGTGCCCAGCTGGATTCCAGCCGCACGCTGATCACGTCCGAGTACCGCGGCCTCAAGGTGAAGGACATCAGCGAGATCCGGCGCAGCCTGCGCAGGCAGAATGTGAGCTACCGGGTCGTCAAGAACCGCCTGATGCGGATTGCGGCCAAGGACAACGCCGCCGCAGCCGCACTCTCGCCGCTCCTCGTGGGCCCGACGGCAATCGCCTTCGGCACCGATGAGGCGGGGACCGCCAGGGCAGTTCTCGAAGCGTTCCGCCCGTACAACAAGATCGTGAAGATCACGGGCGGCGTGCTTGGCTCGAGCCGGATCAACGCCGAGAGCGTCACGCGGCTGGCCACCCTCCCGTCTCGCGAGGTTCTCCTCGCCGAGGTGCTGGGAGCCATCACCGCGCCGCTGTCGCAGACGGCTGGCCTGTTTGACGCTCCGCTGCGGGACGTTGCCGGCCTGATCCAGGCGCTTGCCGACAAGCGCGGCTCGGCCGCAGCCTAACCCTTCACTGACGAGACCAACCCGCGCCCGCAAGTGCGCCAATCTGGAGATACCCGAATCATGGCCAAACTGACCGCTGACCAGCTGCACGAGGCCTTCGAGCACATGACCGTCCTGGAGCTTTCTGAGTTCAAGAAGGCCTTCGAGGACCGCTTTGGCGTCACCGCCGCCGCCCCGGTCGCCTTCGCGGGCGCCGCCCCGGCCGCCGCCGCCGCTGCCCCGGCCGAGGTTGAGGAGCAGACCGAGTTCTCGGCCGTTCTGACCGAGATCGGCCCGAACAAGATCCCGGTGATCAAGGTCGTTCGCGAGCTGACCGGCCTAGGCCTCAAGGAGGCAAAGGACCTCGTTGACGCAGCCCCCAAGGCCGTCAAGGAAGGCGTCAGCAAGGACGAGGCCGCGAAGATCAAGGCCGCCCTCGAAGAGCAGGGCGCCAAGGTCGAGATCAAGTAGACGGCCGCCGGCCGGCTCGACCGGTCTGTACGCCGCTCAGCCGGGCGGTGGCCTCGCGCCGCCGCCCGGTATGCCTGTGTCCGGCGATTGACATTAGCGCGAGGCGCGGTATCCTACTCTTTCTGTGACCGTGGCCCCTCCCTCCTCTTCCCACTCCGTCAAGGAGCCCTCCTTCATGCCGTCCGTCTCGTCCCCCGCCTTCCCGATCACCAAATCCGGTCGCCGGACGTACGCCCGGATTGCGGAAGTGACGAACGGCGTCAGCGAGGACAAGTTCGCGATTCCCAACCTGATCGAGCTGCAGCTGC
>JANYAA010000208.1 GCA_025355255.1 Chloroflexota bacterium
CTCGAGCCGCTCGAGCAGTCGGGCGATGTCCAGGCGCACGAGGTCGGTCACCTCGAGCGTCGCGAGCGGCACGCCGCTGGGCTTGATCCTCAGGATGCCATCGGTCTTGGCGGACGCGTTGCCGCCCCCGCCGCGCGAGAACTCCGGGTCCCGTCCAAACCGCTGCGCGAGCGAGACGAGCTCGTCGAGGACCGACCCGGCAGATCCGGGCTCTGGCTCAGTCGTGCTCACAGGGCTACCTCCTCGCCGCCGATCAGCCGCGCGCCGAGCGCCGCGAACCAGCGGATGCGGGCGTCGTCGTCATCGAACGCCGTGTTGAGGATCCCATTGCGATCCACAAAGCCAGGCCGGCCGGCCGCGCGGAGGTGCTGATGCGCCACGATGACGCACGTCCCTTCCCAAAATGCCGCACGCGCCGCGTCGGAGAGCGGAACACTCCCGCGGCACGCCGGGTCGAACGGGATGGCATCGAGCGTGTTGTGCTCCGTGCCGGCCGTGACCGCGATGCCCGCGGCGCGGAAGGCGCGCACGTACGCGTCCACGGCCTGCGGCGCGTTGCGGCCGGGGATGAGCTCAGCCATGTGGATACCGCGGGCGCAGAGCTCCGCGGCGAGATCGTCGGGCGAGGCCTCAAATGGGCAGACCGGCGACGCTCCGTCCGCCAGCGTGGGATAGGCGGGGATCCCGTCCGACTCGAGCACGAGCCGGACCGCGTCGTCGAACCCGAGCGCCGACTCCGCGACGAATGCGGGGCAGCCGGCCTTCATCAGCCGCGACCGGATCTCGCCCTGGACGGCGACTGGGTCCTCGACCGCCGCCGATGGTGTGGCGCCGTAGGCGCGGGCGAGGATCGCCGAGCGCCGGTCAGGCGCCACCTGGAGGAAGAGCGCCTCCTGGAACGCCATCGCCATGTGGCGTTCCTGGAGCACGACCCACTCGTCGGGGACACCGGCACGCTCCGCCACCTCGGCCACGATCGCGCCATCGTCGAGCGAGGTCGCGAGGCCGGCAGCGGCGAAGTGGTCGCGCAGGAGGCGGGCCATGGCGCGAGCACGGGCGACATTGGCGGCGCGGGCGGATGAGGCGATCGCCGCAGCGACCGCACCAGGATCGCCAAACGGATCAACCCCCTTGCCGCACAGGTACATGCGGCCCGGGTTGCCCGGGTCGTTGACCTTGATCCCGGCGTCCCGCAGGTCTTCGACGACGGTGATGAACTCGAGGCCGAAGACGGGCAGGATCCCAGCGGCGACCGCGGCATCGGCGAACCGCCGGTAGACGCGCTGGTCGTGGAAGTTGGAGATGCCCACGACGCGCGCGCCCTCATCCCTCGCGGCGGCGATCGCGGACTCGGGCGTTCCGAAGGCCGAGAAGTTCGGCGGCACGTGGACGTGGGTGTTGACGATCACGTGCCCGGCGGGGCGCTGCCCGGTCGCCGCCTCGGCGGTGTGCATCGGTGGTCCTGTCTCCTCCGACGGCCTCGCCGTCGACCTTCGCCGGTGGGGTCCAGTGCTCACGAGTCATTGCGAGTACTTGCGATTGGTTGTGAACCGGCATGGTACGGGATTGCAACGGAGGACTCAAGCCCCAAGCATGGCAGCCGCGTATCTCACGCTTGACAACGAGCCACAGGCACGCCAAAGTGATCCCAATCGCAACCAAGCGAAGTTTAGCAACAGGCGTATCCACTTTCGTTTCGGAGCCTGATCCCCGAAGTGAAACCGACATTCCCACTTGAGGCAGTGTTCGCCCCGGAGCGCCAGGAGCGGATCGCACAGCTCGTCACGAACGCCGGTCGTGTCCGGGTGACCGACTTGGCCATCCAGTTCGGCGTGTCGCCAGTCACGATCCGCAAGGACCTTCTCGTGCTCGAGGGTGAGGCGCGTGTCCTAAGGACCCACGGCGGTGCGATCGCCCCCCGCGGATCCACCCGCCCGGAGCCCGCCTTCGAGGTCCGCGAACGTCTCCACCGCGACGAGAAGCGGAGCATCGGCGCCGCCGCGGCGGCCCTGGTGGTGGACGGAGACAGCATCGTCTTCGACGCCAGCACCACGGCGCTGTATGTGGCCCGACACCTCAAGGACCGCTCCTCCTGGCACCAGCTGACGGTGATCACGAACAGCATCCGGATCGCCCTCGAGCTTGCGGGCCACCCAGGGATCACCGTGCTGATGCTCGGCGGCCGGGTCCGCGCCGAGGCGCTCTCCGTTGTGGGGCCGCTGGGCGACGGCGTGTTCCGCAGGGTCAACGTCCAGAAGGCCTTCGTGGGCGCCGTGGGCCTCACGATCGAGACCGGCCTCACGGACGCCATGGAGGAGGAAGCGCAGATCAAGCGCTCAATGGTGGCCGCGGCGCGCGAGGTCTACGCGCTGGTGGATCACACCAAGTGGGGACGCATGGCGTCCGCCTCATTCTGCAGGACGGACCGCATCACGGGTGTGATCACCGATGGCGAGGCACCTCCCGAGATGGTGGCGCGGCTCGAGGCGATGGGGATCCGCGTGAACCAGGTACCCGGCGGCAAGTCTGAACCGGCGAGCCGGCTGGAGCAGCCGCAGTGACACAAGCCCCGCTGCTCGAGGTTGCCGGTCTGACGCGTCGATTCCACGGGGTGGTGGCCGTCGACCACGTCGACTTCGACGTGCGGCCGGGCGAGATCCACGCGCTCGTCGGTGAGAACGGGGCCGGCAAGTCGACCGTGATCAACATCATCGGCGGAGTCATCCAGCCGACCTCCGGGTCGATCCTGATCGACG
>JANYAA010000254.1 GCA_025355255.1 Chloroflexota bacterium
GAGCTGGCAGCGACGGCCCGCGCCTCGTTCGGCGTCTACACGACGACCAAGGACATCGACGCGCTGGCCGACGGCCTCAAGCAGGTGCAGAAGCTCTTCGGCTGACCCTCCGGCCGCCCCCCGCGCGAGCCTCAGTCCAGCCGGACGCCCTGGCGCGCGAGCTCGGTCCGCACCTTCGAGACGTCAATCCGCGAGACAGCTTCGTCGGTCCGAAGCGACACCGCCGCCGCCACGCCCGCGCCCTGCCCCGAGACCGTGCAGCACATCATCGAGCGCACCGCCGCATGGGAAATCTCGTCGCCGCCAATGCTTCGGCCGGCCACCAGCAGTCCCTCCACACCTTTCGGCACGAGCGAGCGGTACGGCACCTGGAAGTATCGCCCGGTGGTCGGCAGGATGAGCACACCGTAGCCGTCGATGAACTCCGGGAAGATCCCGATGGAGTCCACGAACCGTGCTTGATCGCGGACGTCCGCAGCGGTCAGGTTGTAGACGGCGTCGATCTTGCGGGTGTCGCGCAGGCCCACGGTCATGCCGAAGTTGCGCAGCGTCGCGTCCTCGCAGCCCGGCATGAACCGGCGCAGCGCCTCGATGGCGTACATCGCCTGGCGCCTACCCTCGATCTCGGCCCCGCACAGCTCGTCGGCATCCGTGCCGTCCACCCCGCCCATGTGGATCAGGTTGAGGTACGTCAGGTCGCCGTTGTCGTGGACCGTGCCGTAGGTGCCGGCCATCGTGATCAGGTTGGGCGGGATGACGCCCGCCTCGACGGCCTTCTTGAAGGGCTTGCGCAGGAACGGCGAGAAGAGCTCGTCCTCCTTGCCCGACGTCTCGATGTCCCACTCGAAGTTGCCGGCCCAGTCGCGGTACTTGGGCGCGTCGGCCTTGATCGCGTCGATAAAGCGGCGCTTGTTGACGCCGGTCATGGAGAAGGCCACCGAGACGGACAGCATCTTTTCGCGGGCGGTCTTGCGGTATGGGGCGCCGGCGCGGGCGGCCACATCGGCATCGCCCGTGGCGTCAATCACGCGGCGCGCGAGGATGGCCTCGCGACCGGACTTGCTCTCCACGATCACGCCGCGGATCACGTCGCCCTCCATGATGGGCGCGACGAAGGTGCGGTGGAGCATGGGGTGGATCCCGGCCTCCTCCACCAGCTTGTCGGCGACCACCTTGAAGCGCTCGGCGTCGAACGCCTGGCTGGTGGACTGGCTCTCGTCCGACGTGGCGCCCTCCGCCCGGGCTCGCGCCTCCATCTCGGCGCCGACGCCCACGGAGTCAACGGTCTGCTCGTGGCGGTACCAGGCGAAGCTCTCCACGCCAACCGCGGTGATGTTGCCGCCGAAGCAGCCAAAGCGCTCCAGCAGCGTCGTCTGCGCGCCGGCGCGCGCGGCCCCCAACGCCGCGCCCAAGCCGCCAGGTCCGGAACCCACGACGAGCACGTCGGTCTCGTGGATGACGTCGATGGCGCGGGCGGGCTCGGTGATCTGCCTGCGGCCGGGCAGCGGCGAACCGGACAAGGCGAAGAACCTCAGAACATAGGGATTGGGCGAAGGGCCGGGGTGTGCCTTAGTCGCCGATCGCGAACACCGGCACGGGCAGGAAGGAGACGCGAACCTCCGTCCCGGGCTGGAGGGATGTGAAGTCTGAAGCGGCCATCTGCGCGATCAGGATCTCGCCGGAGGGCATAGCGGCCTGGACGCGGCACATCGAGCCGAGGAAGCTGATCGCGACAACCCGAGCGCCGGTGCCCGCCTCTGGCGCAAGCCGGATGGACTCCGGGCGGACGAGCGCTGTGGCGCGGCCACTGCCAGCGGAACCCGGCAGCAGCGGCAGCGACGCCCCGAGCAGGTTGATGTTGCCCCCGTCCACCGCGCCCTGGATCCGGTTCGTCAGGCCCACAAACTCCGCCACGAACCGCGTGCGGGGCTTGTCGTACAACTCGGCTGGCGCGGCGATCTGCTCGAGGTGGCCCGCGGACATGACGCCCACGCGGTCGCCCATGGCGAGCGCCTCTTCTTGATCGTGCGTGACGAAGAGCGTGGTGATGCCCACCATGATCTGGATGCGCCGGATCTCCTCGCGGAGCTGGCGTCGCACCTTGGCGTCGAGCGCCGAGAGCGGCTCGTCCAGGAGCAGGACCTTGGGCTCAATCGCCAGGGCCCGGGCCAGCGCGACACGCTGCTGCTGACCGCCGGACATCTGGTGCGGATATCGGTTCGTCTGCTTGCCCAGGCCCACCAGGTCGAGCATGTCGTCGGCCTTCTTCTTGCGGGCGGCGGCGTCCACGCCGCGCAGCCGCAGGCCGTACGCCACGTTGTCGCGCGCGGTCATGTTCGGGAACAGGCTGTACGCCTGGAAGACGATGCCCATGTTCCGCTTGTTGGCGGGCACGTTGGTCATGTCCTTGCCGTCAACCAGAATCCGCCCCTGGTCCACCACGTCCAGCCCGCCAAGCGCCCGCAGTGCGGTGGTCTTGCCGCATCCCGATGGCCCAAGCAGGGCGATCAGCTCGCCGGGGGCGATGTCGATGGACAGCCCGTCGAGGGCGTGCACCGGGCCGTACCAGCGGTGCATCTCCTCAAACACGACGGCGACGCCATGGCCGACCGCGACGGGATGGGGGATCGTGGTGGTCATCAGGCGGGCTCCTCGAGGGCTCGCTGCATCGGCGCATGAAAGGCCACGCGGAGCGCGAGTGGCGGCGTCGTGCCGAGTTGCGCATCGCCGAGGTCCGCCATCTCGTTGCGCTTCATCGCTGTCCCGAAGTCCAGAAGAACTTTTCCGTCAACGCTTGGGGGCAAGCGATCGGCGGAGATGAGGGTCCAAATATTTGCCTTTGACCAGTAGATGGCGAACCGGAGCGGTCTTTGGACCAGTGTGGCGTAGCGGGTCAGGGCGTCAAGGTATGAGTTGGTGATTCGATAGGGTTTCTGAGGACCGTGGTGGTTGTTTTTGACCTCAACGAGAAAGGAGCGCCCATCCTTGAGGGCCACAAAACAGTCGGGAACTTTTATCGCGGCATCGGTCGTGTAGGTTTCGCCGCTGTCCTCGTCTTTCACTAGGGCAGCACTTCCGAGGCTGGAAACCACAAAGGAGAACATCGACTGAACCCGTCGCCCATGGACCATTATGGGGTTGTGGCGGGCAGCATCTAGCGCACTTCGGACGTCCGCAAGGAGTTGTTCCGTGCCGGCAGGTTGGACGATGCTCAGACCCTTCTCCACCCCTAGCGACTCGAAGATGGCCATCAGGTCGTACGGGGCCGACTTCTTGCGAATCCGATTCATTGGTTTGCTCCTAGCTTGGACGACTCGGGCGCCCGGCTAACGCCTGGCGATAACCTGCGCCGCTCGCCGAGGCCGCGCCGAGGCACTGGGCGCGAAGCGCCCTCGTTGCCGAATCATTGCACCACTCCCGCTGGAGCGGCGACAGGTTCATCGCATCGTTAGCCGGCGAGGTTCGTGCATTGGGTGTGGTGAGCGTAAGTGGAATCGTTACGTGGCCCACACGAGTACTCCCATTTGCTCCTCCGTCGCTTGCTGGAAGAAGCCTCGGAGGGTCTCGAAGTACTCGAAGAGATATCCTAAGGTTTCCTCTTCGGGATCGCCCCGGCTCCATATTTCAGGATAGATCGCCAGCGCTGTCATCTCCGACGGATTGAAGCGCTTTCGGAGCGCGTCTTCCGAAAGCGCCGAAAGCGCTGAAAAGACCTCTCTTGCTTCTGCCGCAGAGA
>JANYAA010000264.1 GCA_025355255.1 Chloroflexota bacterium
ATGAAGCAGAACCTCATCTGGGCGGTCGGCTACAACACGGTCGCGTTCCCGATCGCGATGGGTCTCCTCTATCCGGCGTTTGGGCTCATCCTCCGGCCGGAGATCGCCGCGATCAGCATGGCCGGCAGCTCGTTCCTTGTCGCCGTCAACGCCCTCCTCCTCAAGCGGACGAAGCTGGAGGGGATCCGGCGGTATGGCACCCGATAGGCGCCGGCGCGGCAGCTAGGACGGCACACTCAGCCGAGCCGACAGCAAGGGCTCGCGTCCGAGAAGATACGTTGCAGTGAGGGCATCAGCACATTGACGTCGCTTGAGATCGACTTGGCGCATCGCTGGTCAGAGCCAAGGGTCCTTGGCCTGGTCGCGAGCGCCGCGACCATCGTCACCATCGTGGGCGTGATCGTTGCGCTCTTCTTCAACCCGCTGTGGATCACCTTCGAGCAGCAGCGTTCGGGTGTGCCAGCGCTGACCGGGTACACCGCGGCGCAGGTCAGCGAGACCACCAACGCCATCCTCAAGGACGTGCTGATCGGCCCGCCGGTGTTTGCCGTCGAGGTGGCCGGGCAGGCAGTGCTCGACCCATCAGAACGCTCCCACATGGTGGACGTGTACAACGTCCTCCGGATCTTCCTGCCCGTCGTCGTCCTCGCGGGCATTGCGGCGGCCGCGATTGTGGTTGCCAATCGCCGAGCTGCCTGGGTCTGGCGCGCGGTCGCCCGGGGCGGGATCGCGCTCACGGTGGCGGGGGTGGCCATCGGGGGCGCGATCCTGTTCTTCTTCGACGCCGCCTTCCTGCTGTTCCACGAGCTGTTCTTCCCGCAGGGCAACTTCATGTTCGACCCGCGAACGCAGCGGCTGCCGCTGCTCTTCCCGGACCAGTTCTGGACAGAGACGTCGGCCGCGATCGCGCTCGCCGGCGTCGTTGTGGCCCTGATGGTCTGGGTTGTTGCTCGGCGCCGCGCCGCAACGCTGCCGAGCTGACCGCGCGCCCCGCCAGCCGCGGCCCGATGGGCCCCGACGCGACCCCGGCCAATCCGGCTAGGCGTCAAGGGTGATGAGAACATACGGCCGCACACCGAGCACGTGCTCCTCAAGCACGGATCTGCGGACCGTGGCCGCGCCGAGCCCGGCGTCGTGCGCAAATTGCCGGACCTCCGCCTCGGTGTATGTCGCGAAGCGGACGTCGTACAGGCGCGCCTGACCGCCAGGACGCAATACGCGCCGGATCTCGGCGAACGCCTGCGCAGGTCGATCCCAGTGGTGCAGGGACAGGGTTGAGACAGCAAGATCGACCGACCCATCCTCGAGCGGGAGAGTTTCGGCCGATCCGTCGACCTCCGCAACCCCGCGGCTCGCGGCGAGCTCCCGCATCTTCCGGGACGGCTCAACCCCGGTCAAGACGGCGACGGGCGCGCGCCAGGTAAGCGCGAAGAGGACGTCTCCGGGACCAGCCCCGATATCGATGACGACGGCGGGCCGGTTGCCGACAATCGAGACCACGTCATCGACGACGTGCCGATGGAGACCCGCGAAGAGGGGTGCCACACTCCCGTACGCTCGCTCCCCGCGCCGGGTGGCCAGGCCGCCCCGCTGGTCAATTGCCCGGATGCCGCGCACCATGAGCCCCCGGCAGATGAAGAGCGCGACCGCCCCCGGGCCAGCCAGCAACGTGAGGCGACGGACGTTCACCGTCTGAGCAGCCGCTCGACGAAGGACCGATAGCCGCCGGGCGCGAGCAGCACGGTCGCCTCCATATCGGCCTGGTAGCCGGCAGCGGCGACCGCCGCCGCGAGCGCCGCGTTCGACACCAGCGCGGGCTCGCGGCGGACAGTCGCGGTCTCCTTGCCCAGATCGACAGTGACCTTCGTCACGCCGTCGAGCTTCCGGATCGCCCTCGTGATCCGGTTGACACAGGAGCCGCAGGTCATCCCCGCGATGGGGAAGCGAACGATCTCGGCTGTCGCGGGTTTGGACGCCGATGCCGCGGTCACATCGACACCATCAGGCCAAAGCTCATCGCGATCACCACAAGGGCGAGGCCCGCCTTGATCCACGGCGAGTTGGCGCGGTTCCACCGTCCGAGCCTGCCCAGCACGCGCTTGTTGCTCACCGCGAGCAGCAGGATCACCAGCGGCACGATGAAGGCGATGTTGTAGAGCGCAAGCAGCGCGAGCCCGGTGAGGCCGCCGCCCGACGCGTGGAGGACCGCGGTGATCTGGAGGTACATGGCGCCCGAGCAGGGCACGGTGCAGATCCCGACCAGGACGCCGGCGATCAGCATGCCGGTGAGGCCGCCACGCTCCATCGCCTTCTGCATCCGGCCGTGCGTGCCCGAGGGGGCCATCATTGACGGCCCCACCCCCGGCAGGAACACGTCCTTGAGCATGAACAGCGCCATCACCAGGGCGAGGACGGAGGCGCCGCGGGCGACGAGGTGGTCGCGGCCCAGGAACGAGAGGAAGCTCAGCAGGCCGATGCCGATGATGAAGTAGGTCACGAACACCGCGCCGACGTACAGCGACCCCGCCCCGAGCAGCCGGCGGCGGGCCTCAATCGTGGGCGTGCCGTTGGAGGTGACCGCGTTGAGCAGGGTCAGGGTGTACGTCGCGAACAGCACCAGCAGCGCGAACGCGCACGGGTTGAACCCGTCGGCGAAGCCCGCGGCCATGACGGCCGGGATTGTGAGCCCGCCGAACGCGGCGGCGCTGAACGGCACCATCAGCACGTAGGCTGTCGCCGTGACCGCGACGGCGGCCAGGAGTCCGCCCAGGGCGAGGGCCGGCAGCGGCCAGCCCAGCAGCATCGTGTGGGTCGGCAGGGTGTCGGCCGCCAGGCGGCCCTCAGGCTCCGCTGTCATCCCACGGCCCCCGACACCGATGCCGATGCGGGCTCAACGACGATCTTGCCGTGCATCTGGGGGGCGTCCTTGCCGCCGCAGCACGTCTCGCACCAGACGTCGTACGTCCCGGGCTTGTTGGGCACCGTCCACGTCACCATCTTGGTGCTCTCGGCGGGCAGCGTCTCCGACAGCCCGAGCTCGGTTGAGATCATGGAATGGACGCCGCCCTTGAGGTGCACGGCCGCGTCCTGGGTCCACCACTTGAGGGTGACGGTGGCGCCTGCCTTCACGTGGATCTCGGACGGTGTGAAGCCGGCCATGGAGCTCTGGACGTCGACCACGTTGGCGGCCGCGGCGCCCGACGGGCGGTTGAGGAAGTCGCCGAACGCGAGGTAGCCGCCGACGGCCAGGACGGCGGCAACGATGCCGCCGAACGCGAGCTTTCGGATCTTCTCGCTGCGGGCGGCCCGCGACCGCGCAGCCGAGCGGGTGGTCCGGCGCTCTGTGGCGGCAGCGTGGGGGTCATCGCGCTCGGCGGCGCGGCGCTCGCGGCGCGGTAGGGGTGTCGTGTCAGTCATGGCGGGCCTCCTGCCCTGGCGGTGCGTGATGGGCTACGTGGCGGTGGGCCAGGCTCGCGCCCGCCACCGGCGGTTCGTCGTCCAGGGTGAGGCTGGCGCGCCTGAACTCCTCCTCGCTGATCTCGCCGCGCGCGAAGCGCTCGCGCAGGATCACGGAAGGGTCCTCGCGGGCGTGGCGACGTGGCTCCCGCACGAGGAGCCACACGACGAGGGCCATGACGAGGGCCCAGGCTCCCATCACGGCCCATGCCTCGGTCCCGAGCGTCCAGCCAGCCATCAGCGCGAGCCTCCTTGAAGCTCTGCTCGGGTCTTGCCGGCGGGGAAGCGCCGGCTCGCCATGAGCATCCGCGAGGCGGCGGTGGAACGCCATGCAGGGGAGGGCAAGCCTTCGTCAAGACTCCGTCAACGAGGCTCCTCAGGCCGCCGGGAGCTCCACATGGAAGGTGGCGCCGCGTCCCGGTCCGTCGCTCTCGGCCCAGGCTTGGCCGCCCATGGCGTCCGCCAGCGCACGGGCGATGGTCAGGCCGATGCCCGACCCGCCGGCTGCCCTGCTGCGCGCAGCGTCGACGCGGTAGAAGCGCTCGAAGACGGCATCAAGCTGGTCCGCGGCAAGGCCCGGGC
>JANYAA010000282.1 GCA_025355255.1 Chloroflexota bacterium
AGCTGCTCCCCGAACCGCTCGGGGTACTCGCCGATCCACATGAGCGTGTTGAGCTGGCCCAGCAGGCGGGTGGTGATTTCCGATGCCTCGGTGACGCTGCCGAAGACCGGGAAGTCGGCGTGGAGGGACTTGACCGTCTCCACCCACGGTGGGCTGTTGCGCTCAAACCCGTCGCCGACGCCGGCGATCTGGTTGTCGCCAGCCTCAAAGTAGCGGCGGCGATCATAGGGGTCGTCGAACTCGAAGGCCTCGACCTTCTCAATCGTGTCCGTCTCCCAGCTGACCTGCTCAGGCATCGGCAGGTCGAACCGCTTGCGGATCGTGGTCTCGAAGCCGGTCTTGACCACAACCTCCTCATCGTCCTCGCGGATGGTCTCGAACGCGCGGATGTGGGGGTCCATGTTCGGGACGGTGACGATGTAGTCGAGGTCGTAGTAGTAGTACGGGTCTGCGTCGGCAGGGAGGCCGAGTTCAGTGCGCCACCGGTCCCGGAAGTGGCCCCAGAAGAAGTCCGTGATGGGGACCCGGTCCGCCTCCTCATGGCGGAAGGTCTTCCGCACGCGGTCCAGCTTGGCCAGCGTCTCGGGGCTGCGCGTCTCGCCGTCGCCGCGCCCGTACGTCTCGAACATGCCGGGCATGGCGTCAGCCCGCCAACAGCGACTTGGCGAGGTCTGCGGCAGCCCCGGCATCAGGGGCGAAGCCGTCAGCGCCAATCTGCGCAGCGAACTCAGGCGTCGTCGGCGCACCGCCGATCATCACCTTGGTATTGAGGTTTGACGCCTTGATCGCCTCGACCACCTTGCGCATGTTCGGCATGGTGGTTGTCAGCAGGGCACTGAGGCCGATCAGCCTCGCGTTGTGCTCCCGGGCGGCCTCGACAAACCGATCCGCCGGCACGTTCACCCCGAGGTCCACAACTTCGATCGCCGCGCCCTTGAGCATCATCCCGACCAGGTTCTTGCCGATGTCGTGCAGGTCCCCCTCCACCGTGCCGATGACGGCGGTGTGCTCGGGCCGAATGCCGGCCTCGACGAGGACGGGCTCCAGGATCGCCGTCGCCTCCTTCATGGCGCGGGCGGCGATGAGCATCTCGGGCACGAAGATGTCGCCGTCCTGGAAGAGCCTGCCGATGATCCCCATCGCCTCGGTCATCGCGTTGAGGATCTCCTGCGGCGGGACCCCGGCAGCGAGCGCCTCGTTGGTGTGCCGGACAGCCGACGCTCGGTCGCCCGCCTGGATCGCGAGCGAGAGCCCGCTGAGATCGGCCATGTCCTGTCTCCTCTAAACCGTCCATCGCTGGACCGCGTCGGCCGCACGGCCGTTGTCTATTCGGTGACGACTCGCATCGCTATGTCCACCCACTCCCAGAGCCTGCGGGCGTCATAGCGGATGGTGCTCACGTCTTTGAGGATGAACTCGACGGGGGTACCCGTTCGGCGGCAGGCCTCAACCGTCGCCCGCAACTCCTTCTCGACAGCCTCGGGCTCCCAGCCGTCCATGGCCAGCAGCGCCGGGTTGGGCTTGCGGGACATCACGAAATCGTGACCGATGCCGTCCGCGGAGCGGTCCACGTTGGACCAGGGGCTGATGGAGATCTTGCGCACGTTGGGGATCGCCCGGATGTTGTTGATGTTCCGGTCCAACACGTCGCAGCAGCCGTAGTAGCCCAGACCGAACCGGTCGTACCAGCGGGAGGTATACGCAACCTCAAACTCGCGGAACATCGCGGGCGAGCAGGACGTGAACAGCTGGGCCATGCCCATGGTCCAGAGATCCTTCGCTCTGGGCTTGGCCGGGTTGAAGCCCTCGGCAGGCAGGTCGTCCGTCCAGGCGGGCGTGCAGTGGACCACGGTCATCGAGTGGCCGAGCAGCCCCTGCTCCTCCATCTGGTCGAGCATGTCCAGATAGGCCGTAACGAGCTTGTCAATGATGCGGTGGAGGTGCTCCGGGCGGTCCGCAAGGTCCAGCAGGACCGCGTCCACACCACGCCAGAAGGCGATGGTGTCCCAGAAGTTGGCGCCGCCTGCGAGCAGCTCATCCGGCCAATCGTGCACGAGTGCGCGGGTCTCCGGCTGCGATTCCAGCCCCGGCCACTGGATGTTTGTGGGAACCCAGCCCTGCATCCGGATGGGCAGCACCCCGTCGAACATGTCGTGTGCTCGCTCCTCCAGCTGCGCCGTCGTCTCGGCGTCGAGCCAGACCTTGGGCGTGCGGATCCTGTCGGCGTCTTCCTCATTGGCCAGCTGGTCAAAGAAGTGGTGGGACACGACGTTGTTCGCCTTGTCCAGAGCCGCGGTCTCCTCGCTCATCTGGATGCCGAAGCCATCGAGGCGGAGCACCTTGGGGATCAGGATCTCGGGCTCAACCGCCATGTCGGCCCGGATGTGCTCCCAGCGGTAGAGGGTCCGCCGAAGCTCGATCTCCAGGCCGCGGTTGAAGGGGTCCACGCAGCGGTTGACGAGCAGCGGGTCCTCTGCAAGCTCGTGCCAC
>JANYAA010000323.1 GCA_025355255.1 Chloroflexota bacterium
TGTAGGTCGACCTGATGAGCATCGGGCTGATCGGCCGCAAGGTCGGCATGACACAGATCTTCCAGACCGACGGGACCATGGTCGCCGTGACGGTCGTGGAGGTGACCCCCAACACCGTGACGCGGCTCCGCACCGCTGAGCGCGACGGCTACACGGCCGTCCAGCTTGGCGCGGGCGAGCGCCGCAAGCTCAACAAGCCGCTGGCGGGCCAGCTGCGAGACCTGCCGCGGGTGAAGACCATCCGCGAGTTCCGTCTCGACACCGCCGACGGCTACACCGTGGGCCAGCAGATCGCCGTGTCCGACGTGTTCGCCGCGGGCGAGCTCGTTGACGTCATCGGGACGTCGAAGGGCCAGGGCTTTGCGGGCACCGTGAAGCGCCACAACTTCTCGCGCGGACCGAAGACACACGGGTCCGACAACTATCGCCGGCCAGGCTCCATCGGCCCCGGCACCACACCCGGTCGCGTCTACAAGGGCCTCCGCATGGGCGGCCACATGGGCAGCGAGCGGGTCACTATCAAGAAGCTGCGCGTCGTCCGCGTGGACCCGGAGCGGAACCTGATCCTCGTGAAGGGGACCGTTCCTGGGGCACCCGGCGCGCTGACTTTCGTCCGGAAGGCGTGACGATGCCGCAGACCATCCTCTACGACCGCACCGGCGCCAATGTCGGCAGCGTGGACCTCGCCGAGGCGCTGTTCGCAGCACCCGTGAACGAGGCCGTGCTCCACCAGGCGGTGGTTGCGCAGTTGGCCGGGCGCCGTCTCGGCACCAGCAACACCAAGACACGCGGCATGGTCCGCGGCGGCGGCAAGAAGCCGTACCGTCAGAAGGGCACCGGCCGCGCCCGCCAGGGCCACCGGACCGCTCCGCACTTCCGCGGTGGCGGCGTCGTGTTTGGCCCGCATCCGCGCTCGTACGAGCAGCGGCTGCCCAAAAAGATGCGGCGCCTCGCGCTTCGCTCGGCCCTGTCGGCCAAGTTCACCGACAACGCGATCCGCGTGGTGGACAAGTTCGGCATGGACACCGAGCCGAAGACGAAGGTGTTCGTCGGCATCCTCGAGGCTCTCGGCGCCGGTGACGGCCACGAACGGCGCGTTCTCGTTGTGGCCCCGGCCAAGAACGAGATGCTCCTCCGCTCGCTTGCCAACCTGCCGTCGGTCTCGGTGATCCTCGCCGACTCGCTCAACGTGGTGGACCTGCTCAACGCTGACTCGGTCCTGATCGAGCAGCCGGCGCTGGCCCGCATGGAGGAGGTGTACGCGTGAGCGCTTTGACCGCCGCCGACATCATCCTGCGCCCCGTGATCTCGGAGAAGTCAATCGACGAATCCGGACGCGGCAAGTACACGTTCGCCGTCCACGATGACGCAAACAAGATTCAGATCAAGGCCGCCGTCGAGGAGCTGTACAGCAAGGAGAAGGTGACAGTCGTCGCCGTCAACGTGCTGACCTCGAAGGCGAAGGAGAAGCGGCGCGGCACGAAGCGCGGGCGTGTGGTTGGCCACACGTCTGCTTGGCGCAAGGCCATCGTGACGCTCGCCCCCGGCCAGAAGATCGAGTTCTTCGAGGGGGTGTAGAGATGCCGCTGCGAAGTTATAAGGCGACCTCACCGGGTCGTCGGTGGATGACCCGATCGACCTTCGAGGAGATCACCACCGACGAGCCGCACAAGCCTCTGCTTGAGCCGATGAAGCGCGGCTCCGGCCGCAACAGCCAGGGCCGGATGACCGTTCGCCATCGCGGCGGCGGCGAGAAGACCCATTACCGCATTATCGACTTCAAGCGCAACAAGCCCGGCGTCCCGGCGCGGCTGGCCACGATCGAGTACGACCCCAACCGGTCGGCCCGTATCGGCCTGCTCCACTACCGGGACGGCGAGAAGCGCTACATGCTCCTGCCGAACGGGCTCAAGGTTGGGGACATCGTCGTCTCCGGTCCTGAGGCCGAGGCCCGGCTGGGCAACGCGCTGCCGCTTGCGGTCATTCCGCTTGGCACGACGCTGCACAACATCGAGCTCGTCCCCGGCAAGGGTGGCCAGATTGTCCGGTCCGCCGGCGCGTCTGCGCAGCTCCTCGCCAAGGAAGGCGACTTCGCAACGGTTCGTCTCCCCTCGGGCGAGATGCGCCGTGTGCCGCTTCGCTGCATGGCGACGATCGGCCAGGTGTCGAACGTCGATCACGAGAACCAGAGCCTGGGCAAGGCCGGTCGCGCACGCCACATGGGCCTGCGACCGGAGGTCCGAGGCGTGGCGATGAACCCGCGCGACCATCCTCACGGTGGTGGCGAGGGCTCCAGCCCCACGGGCATGCCCCCCAAGACCCCTTGGGGCAAGCCTGCCATGGGCTATCGGACGCGGCGCGGGAAGACGACCAATCGTCTGATCGTCCGCAGCCGGCATCGCAAGTCGTAGGCAGAGGAGCTAGCGCATGTCACGTTCGGTCAAGAAGGGACCGTTCGTCCAGCCCCGGCTTCTCGCCCGGGTGCAGGATATGAACAAGCGGAGCGAGCGAAAGGTCCTCAAGACCTGGTCGCGCGCCTCCGTGATCTTCCCTGACTTCATTGGTCACACCATCGGGGTGTACAACGGCAAGAAGCACGTGCCGGTGTACGTCACCGAGAACATGGTCGGCCACCGTCTCGGCGAGTTCGCGCCTACCCGCAACTATCGCGGGCACGGCAAGACCGCTGACCGGTCCGCCGGCGTGCGGTAGGGGAGCGAGCAATGCGCGTTTCCGCTACTGCCAAGTACCTCCGCGGGTCCACCCGGAAGACTCGTCTCGTGACTGAGGCGATCAAGGGGATGCCCGTTGAGGAGGCTGCCGCCAAGCTCCGGTTCATGCCGCAGGCCGCCGCGCGTAACGTCGCGATGGTCCTCAAGAGCGCCACGGCCAACGCTGAGAACAACCTCAATCGCTCTGCTGACGAGCTGATCGTCGCGGACGCGATTGCGAACGAGGGCCCGACGATCAAGCGGTGGCGCCCACGGGCCCAGGGTCGGGCGTTCCCGATCCACAAGCCCATGACGCACATCACGGTCGTCGTCGCCGATCGGGAGGCCTAGGCATGGGACACAAAGTCCATCCGTACGGCTACCGCCTGGGCTACACCCGCACGTGGACAGCCAAGTGGTACGCCGACAAGGAGTACACCGCCCTCCTCCAGGAGGACATCAAGATCCGGGCGCTGCTTGACAAGAAGCTCGCCAACGCCAGCGTGAGCGGTGTGGAGATCGAGCGTGGCATCAACCACGTGACGGTCGCCATCTCCACCGCGAAGCCGGGCATCGTGATCGGCCGCGGCGGCCAGAACGTCGAGATCCTGCGCAAGGAGATCGGCGATCTGACCAAGCGCAAGGTCAAGCTGGAGATCCGCGAGATCCGCCAGCCGGAGCTTGACGCATACCTCGTCGCCCAGAACATCGCGCAGCAGCTGACCCGCCGCGTCGCCTACAAGAAGGCGATGAAGCAGTCCATCCAGCGCTCGATGAAGGCTGGCGCCAAGGGCGTCAAGATTGCCCTCGCCGGCCGCCTCGGCGGCTCGGAGATGGGTCGCCGCGAGTGGGACCGCGAAGGCCGCATCCCGCTCGGCACGCTTCGCGCCGACATCAGCTACGGCCAGGTCCACGCTGGCACCACCTACGGGCGGATTGGCGTGAAGGTCTGGATTTACAAGGGTGACACGCCGGTTGAGCGCAAGCGCCGTGAGGCAGCTGCAGCGTCGTCCGGAGCCGCGGCTGCAGCCGCTCAGGGGGCATAAACAATGTTGATGCCCCGTCGCGTCAAGCACCGCAAGGTGATGCGCGGCCGCATGTCCGGGCCTACCAAGGGTGGCGGCTACGTCGCCTTCGGTGAGTTCGGTCTGGCCACGCTCGAGCCCGCTTGGATCACGGCCCGCCAGATCGAGGCCGCCCGCCGCGCCATGACCCGTTCGGTCAAGCGCGGTGGCCAGGTCTGGATCCGGATCTTCCCGGACAAGCCCGCCACCAAGAAGCCAGCTGAGACCCGAATGGGTTCCGGCAAGGGCGCCCCCGACCACTGGGTCGCGGTGGTTCGCCCAGGCCGAATCCTGTTCGAGATGGGCGGCGTCGATCGCGAGTCCGCGGTCGAGGCCTTCCGCCTCGCTTCCCACAAGCTCCCGGTGGCGACCAAGGTCGTGTACCGCGAGGATGCCAAGGAGGTCACCGGTGGAGATCGGTGAGGTCCGCAAGCTGACGGATCACGAGCTCGACGACAGGCTCCGCGAAGCCAAGCAGGACCTCTGGCAGGCCCGCTTCGCTCTCTCGACCCGTCAGTTGAAGGATTACAGCCAGATCCCGGCGACGCGACGGACGATCGCCCGGATCCTCACCGTCAAGCGCGAGCGGGACACCGCCCCGCGCTCGGCGGAGTAGGAGCGTCGGGATGCCCACAGCAGGAGCCACCAACCCCGTGCAGGGACAGCGCAAGACCAAGGTCGGACGCGTTGTCAGCGACAAGATGGACAAGACGATCGTCGTGTCCGTAGAGCGGCTGACCCGCCATCCGCTCTACAAGCGCGTCATGAAGGCGTCGAACAAGTTCGCTGCACATGACGAGGCCAACGAGGCCAAGATCGGGGACACCGTCCTCATCGAGGAGTCGCGCCCCCTTTCGGCGACCAAGCGCTGGCGTCTGGTCTCCGTGCTCTCGCGAGCCGGGGAAGAGCGCGCCGCCGAGACGATGGTTGCCGAAGAGGCCGAGACCACCGAGGCGATCCACCACAGCGCCCACCCGGGCCGCCACGCTGGGGCTGATGCCGCCAGCGAGGAGGGCCAGGCGTGATTTCAGTAGCGACCCGCCTCCGCGTCGCGGACAACACGGGCGCCCGAACGATCGAGTGCATCAGGATCATGGGCCGCTCGCGCAAGACCACCGCCGGCATCGGCGACGTGATCATCGCAAGCGTCAAGTCCGCGATCCCCAATGCGCCGGTCAAGAAGGGCGACGTCGTGCGTGCCGTGATCGTGCGCACATCCAAGGAGTTCGGCCGCCCGGACGGCAGCTACATCCGCTTCGATGAGAATGCGGCCGTGCTCATCAACAACCAGGGCAACCCGCGCGGCACCCGCATCTTCGGACCGGTTGCGCGCGAGCTGCGGGATCGGAACTACATGAAGATCGTGTCCCTCGCGCCGGAGGTGCTGTGATGACCGACCGGTCGATCCAGCACGGCACGAAGGTCCCGGAGATCCGCAAGGGCGACATCGTGATCGTGCTGGCCGGCAAGGACGCTGGCAAGCGCGGCAAGGTGGAGCAGGTGGTTCGCCGAGAGCCGTCGCCGTCGCCTGTCCGCTCCGGCTACCGCCGCGTGTCGCTCAAGGGCGGCGTGCTGGTGGTGGTTGAGGGCCTCAACATCGCGCGCAAGCACACCAAGCCCCGCCAGCGCTCGCAGAGCGGCCCCGGCTCCATGCCGACGGTCGATCCGGGCGGCATCCTCGATCACGCGATGCCGATGCCCGCGAGCCGGGTGATGATCGTCTGCGGGCACTGCGACCGACCTACCCGGGTTGGCCACCGCGTGCTCGACAACGGCACCCGCGTACGGATCTGCAGCCACTGCGCCAACCCCTTGGAGGTGAAGGCGTGAGCGGGCAGCTGAAGGATCGCTATACCACCGAAGCCATTCCGGCCATGCAGAAGCAGTTCGCGTACGTGAACGTGAACCAGGTTCCGCGGCTTGAGAAGATCGTCATCAACGTCGGTCTGGGCGAGGCACTGAGCAACTCGAAGGCCGTGGATGCGACGGTCGGCGACATCGTGGCCATCACGGGCCAGAAGCCGATCGTCACCCGCGCCAAGAAGTCCATCGCACAGTTCCGCGTCCGCACCGGCAACCCGATCGGCGTGAAGGTCACCCTTCGCGGCGAGAAGATGTGGGATTTCCTCGAGCGGCTGACGCGGCTCGCGCTGCCCCGCATCCGCGACTTCCGGGGCGTCCCCGCGAAGTCGTTTGACGGACGCGGCAACTACTCGCTCGGCCTCCGGGAGCAGCTCGCATTCCCTGAGATCGACTACGACAAGGTGGACCGTCTCCGCGGGCTGGAGATCAGCATCGTGACGACGGCGAAGACCGACGAGGAGTCGAAGCGTTTGCTCGAGCTCCTCGGCATGCCCTTCGCCGGTTAGGGCGGGGAGGAGTCCAAATGGCCAAGAAGTCAATGATCGCGAAGGCGAAGCGCGAGCCGAAGCACCCGGTGCAGGGGTACCACCGCTGCAACGTGTGCGGAAGGCCCCGCGGGTATATGCGCCGCTTCGCGCTGTGCCGTATCTGCTTCCGCGAGCGTGCGCTCGTGGGCGAGCTGCCCGGCGTCACGAAGTCGAGCTGGTAGGACGATGAATATCTCCGACCCGATCGCGGACATGCTCACGCGCGTCCGCAACGCCTCCAGGGCGCGGCACACCGAGGTATTGGTTCCCGCCTCGCGGACCAAGCGCGAAATCGCCCGCATCCTCATCGAGGAGGGCTTTATCGCCAGCGTCCACGAGGAGCGCGAGGGCCCCGCCCAGCTGCTGCGCCTCGAGCTCAAGTATGTCGACGGCAAGGTGCCGGTCGTCTCAGGCCTTAAGCGGATCAGCAAGCCGGGTCTGCGCGTCTACGCGCAGAAGACGGACATCCCGCGAGTCCTGGGCGGTCTGGGTGTCGTGATCGTCAGCACGTCCAAGGGGATCATGACCGGCAGCCAGGCCAAGCAGGCCCAGCTCGGCGGCGAGATCCTCGCCTACGTCTGGTAGCACGATGTCACGTATCGGTCGCCTCCCCATCCCTGTTCCCGTCGGCGTCGATGTGACGCTTGACGGGCGCACCATCACCGTCACGGGCCCGAAGG
>JANYAA010000347.1 GCA_025355255.1 Chloroflexota bacterium
ATGAAGAGGTCCCCGGCGGCATCCACGGCGACGTCCTGGGGGCCGGCCAACCGGGCTGCGGTGGTGGCCGCGATCGCCGGGGCCGTGCCGCCGCTCGAGAGCGTCGCCCGCGAGGCCCTGACGCAGGTCACCACCGGCGCAGTGCCAACGAGCATCCTCGCGCTCGGCGCGCTGCTCTGGGGATCCAGCCGCTTCTACTCGTCGCTGGACACGGCGTTTGCCAGGCTTGACCGCGGGGGACCAGCGCGCGGGCCGTTCCGCCAGCTGTTCCGCGGGTTTGGCGTCACGGTGCTGGTGCTGCTCGCACCGGCGGTCATCGTCACGGCAGGGGCCATCGTGGACGCCGTGGTGGCGGTCATCCCGGGCGCGGACAGCATTCACGGGTCTGCCGTCTGGCTGCTGCACGCCGCCTCGCCGGTGCTCGCGCTGCTGCTGTTCCCCCTGTCGGCCGGGCTGATCTACCGGTACCTGCCTGCCCGGCGTCTGCCGGTCCGCGCCCTGCGGGTCCCAGCGCTGGTTGCCGGGCTGGTGATGGCGGTGTTTACATCGCTGTTTGGCCTGTTGGCACCGCGGCTGGTGGGGGCTGCCGCGCTGTACGGCGCCTTCGTCGCGGTGTTCGCGCTGCTCGCCTGGCTTTCCATCGGGTTCACAATCCTGTTGCTGGGCGCGGCGTGGTCCGTTGTCCGCGCCGGACCAAGGTCGCCAAAGCCCTGATGACTCGAGTCGCCATGTGCTCTGCCCTCAGCCGAGCGAGACCAGGCGGCTCTGGTGCCCATGCTGGCGCCACTGGCCGGTGCGACGCAACCCACAACATCGTCGGGACGCGGGCCGATGTCGTTCACACCCGCTGACCGCGGGCGGCTGTCCGCCCTGGAGCACGAGAACCTCATCGCCGCGCATGCCCTGATAGCCGGGCGGGTGTCGGGCGGTCTTGTGCAGCGGCGCGATGGCGTTGTTGCCGCGCTGACCGGCCTTGGGGCGCGGCTGTTCAACCAGATCCTGGTGGAGGACGTGACCGCCATCGAGACAGCCCTGCCAGCGGCCGTGGAGCTGGCGCGCTCGCGCCCGGCGCCGTGGGTGGTGACCCTGCGGGACGGCGATGACGACCGGGCCGCGGCGATGGCCGCCCGCCTCGGGCTGGTCTGCGCAACCAGCGAGGCGTGGATGCCCGCGCTGGCACTGGCAGATGCAGCGTCCGCCGCCAAGTCCGCACGCGGCCTGCCGCCGGGGCTGGAGATCAATCGCGCCACCGATGTCGGCGTGGTGACGGACCACGCCAAGGTTGCGGCCGAGGCCTTTGGGATGCCCGAGGACATGGTGTGCCTTGTGCTGGGTACGGAGGCATGGTTCCAGCCGCAAATCGCCATCTACACCGGGTATCTGGATGGCGCCCCCGTGGTCGCCGGGCTCGGCATCAGGAGCCGCCCCACCATTGGCGTCTACAACATCGCCACCGTGGAAGCGGCGCGCCGACGCGGCTATGGCGAGGCCGTCACGCGCCGGATCATCGCGGACGGCGTTGCTGCTGGGGCCACCGTGTCCATCCTGCAGTCCAGCGCGACGGGTCGGGGCGTCTACGAGCGCATCGGCTTCGAGCCGGTGGTCGAGTACAGCGGCTGGGTTGAGCCCGCCTGACGTCGCAGTGAGGCGCCTCTGGTACGGTGTCCCGCAATGGCTGATGTCGCGAACCTGGAGCGCCTCCTCGAGCGCGTGTTTGAGCGCACAAGCGCGCGCCTCTTCCGCTCCCGCGTCCAGGCCGTTCAGGTGGAGCGGCGCATCGAGCGCGTGATGGAGGCCGCCCGATCCAGACGCGGTGAGGCCGTGGTGGTGCCCTGGCGGTACCGCCTAAGGCTGCACCCTGCCGATCTTGACGATGTGGCCGCACGAGCCGGTGGCGGCGAGGCCCTTAGCGCCCGGCTTGCGGCCACGGCCCTCGCCTTTGCGCGCGCCCACGGGTACCACCTTGCCCGCAAGCCTGTGGTGGACCTGGCGGCCGACTCGTCGCTGGAGCGCGGGCGGATGGAGGTTGATGCCGTCGCCGAGGATGCGGGTCCGCGCAAATCTTCCGCGCCCGCGCCGCAGCCGCACGCCCACGCCGGACCCTCGCCCACAACCGTCCTCCTGGTGCTCGGCACACCGGCCGCCGCAGCCGAAGCCCACGCCGCGTCCGCAGCGCCAGCATCCGTTGGACCGCGCGCGGATCCGGGCCGCGTCGCCGGGATCCGCCGGACCGTGGGCAACGCCACCGTGGCCGTGGTTCGCGTGACTGACCGCCTCGGCCGCGACACCCTGGTGGAGGTTGGCGTCGTGCCCGTGATCATCGGCCGGGCGACGGAGTGCGGCCTCTCGCTGGCCGACGCCAAGATCTCGCGTCTGCACGGCCGGCTGGAGCTGCGGCGGGGCGCCCTCTGGTACACGGACCTTGGCAGCCGCAACGGCAGCCGCGTCAACGGGACCGTCATGGACGAGGCGATGCTGGCTGCTGGAGACCGGCTGGCGCTGGGCGACTGCGTGCTCGTGGTTGAGTCGCTGCCGGCCTAGCGATGGACGGCTACCTCGTCACCCTGTGGATCTTGCGCCTGCTGTTCCTCGCCATGCTCTACGGGTTCCTGCTTGTCGTTGGGCGGGTGCTCATCCGCGATCTGCGCGCTGCCTCGCGCGGACCCGCGGAGCCCGGCCGTCTGGTCGTTGTGGCATCGCCGCGAGGCGAGCCGCAGCTGGGCCTGAGCTACCCGCTGGACGCCATCACCACCCTGGGCCGAGACCTCGCCAGCGGCATCGTCCTCGACGACGCGTACGCCTCCGCGGTCCACGCGGTGCTGACGTACCGCAACCGCACCTGGTACATCGAAGACATGGCCAGCACCAACGGCACCTGGGTGAACGGCGTGGTCGTGGCGGGGCCCGTGGTACTTGGCTTTGGCGACGAGGTCCGCATCGGCGAGGTGGTCTTCCGTCTGGATCGCGGCCGCTCGTGACCGCGGCGGCGATCAGCTTCAGCCCGCGCCTGCGCCCCCGACCGCGCAACACGGAGCTTGGGCTGCTCATCGTGGCGTCGCTCACGCTGCTGGCGGGGGCCGTCTCGCTGGGCGCCACGGAGCGCTATCTGGCGGCCCGCTCCAAAGGCGTGACCATCGAGGCGATGGGCTTTGGCCCGGCCGACCCGTTTGGCATCGGGCTGTATCTGGGCGCGCTCTTCGCGGCGCACGCCGTGCTGGTCCTGTCGGGCCGCCGGCTGGACCAGGTGCTGCTGCCCGCGGCCGGGCTCCTCGGCGGCATCGGTCTCCTGCTGATGCAGCGATTGCCGCAGAACCTCGTGAGCCAGCAGCTCGGCAGCATTGAGCTTGGGCTGGGCCGGCTGCAACTGCTCTGGCTGGTGGTGGCGGTCACCGTGATCACGGTGCTGGCCGTGGCGGTCCGCGGCGATCGGTGGCTGCGCTCCTACAAGTACACCTGGGCGGCCGCGGGGATCGCCCTGCTGCTTCTCACGTTTGTCTTTGGCAGCGACACGGGGGGCGCACGCCTCTCGCTCACCGTGGGGCCGTTCTCGGGGCAGCCATCGGAGCTGCTCAAGGTGATCCTGGTGGTGTTCCTCGCGGGCTACCTCTCCGAGAACCGCTCGCTCCTCACAGAGGAGAGCCTCTGCCTCGGCCCGCTGCGCTTCCCGCCGCTGCCGTATCTGGCGCCGATGGGCGCAATGTGGGCCGTCGCCCTTGGCATCGTCATCGTCCAGCGCGACCTCGGCGCTGCGCTGCTGTTCTTCGCCGTGTTTCTGGCGCTGCTGTACACGGCCACCGGCCGCGCCTCGTACGTGGGGTGGGGGATGGTGCTGTTCCTGGTCGGCTCCTGGGCGCTCTACAACCTGTTCCCGCACGTCCGGATCCGCGTGGACAACTGGATCGACCCGTTCCGTGACCCTTCCGGCGCGGGCTTCCAGGCCGTGCAGGCGCTGTACGCGTTTGGCCGCGGCGGGATCCTGGGCGTGGGGCTGGGCAACGGGC
>JANYAA010000351.1 GCA_025355255.1 Chloroflexota bacterium
GACATACGGATCGGCGAGCGGGTTGCGGAGCAGGCCCTGGAACGTGGCCCCAGCCACCGCGAGCCCGGCGCCGACAACCATGGCGGTGAGGACCCGAGGGAGACGCAGCTCCATGACGATCGCCTCAGAGATCGCGCTCCACGAGGTCCCCAGATCAGCGCCCAGCAGCCGCTTCGCGATCACCGCGATGGCGGTCCCGGGTGCAAGGTCAGAGGTGCCGAGAACGATCGCGCCAATGAGCACGATGAGGAGCACCACGACCCCGGCCACCAGGAGCCAGCCCACCCGCCCGAGCCCATGGACTGGAGCCGCGAGCGCGGCGGGGTGGCGGACGGGGACCGGGGTCGTGGTCATGACACAGCTAGGGCGTGGTGGAATCGGCCGCGGATGGCACCGAAGTCGCGTTCGGCAACACCAGGCCCGGGTGGATGGCGACGGCTAGGGCTCGAATGCCGGCAGCGAGGCTTGGGCCCGGCCGCGTGGCGGTGCTCGCGTCGATCGGCCGGACATCGCCGGTCTTGACGGCCGAGATCACGGACCACCCGGCCCGCTTCGCCACGTCCCCGACGCTGACCGCATACGTGTCGCTCAGCAGGATCACCTGGGGGTCGAAGGCGAGGATCTTCTCCTGGTCAATCTGGTAGACACCCGGCGTGCCGCTGGTGAGCGGGTCGCCTTTGGCAGCCCGGATCATGTCGGTGAGGAGGTCGTCCGGCGCCGGCAGCCAGTACCCGCCGCTCGCGTCAAGCTCGGCATAGACGCGCGGCGAGGTTGCCGACGCGGCCGCTGCCTTGACCTCGGCAAAGGCACCCTGGATGTCGGCCACAATCGTGGCTGCCCCAGCAGGCCGGCCGACGGCACGCCCGACGAGGGTGATGTCCGCGAGGATGCCCTTCAGGTCCGAGGCGTAGATCACCAGCACCGGAATGTGCAGCGAGCGGAGCTTGGCGATGTCATCGGGGCGGTTGAGGTTGTGCCCCCCCGCGATCACGAGATCCGGGGTGAGCGCCACGATCTTCTCCACGTCGGCGCCCTGGTAGGTGACGACGTTCGGGACAGACCCGACCGAGGGGTTCGTGGGGGCGATGTCCTCCGACTTGCCGACGACGCGGCTGCCGAGCCCAAGTGCGAACAGGGTGTCGGTGGCACCGGGTGTCATGGTGATGATCTTCTGGGGCTCTGCCTTGAGGGTGACGGCGGTGCCGTCGTCATCGGTCAGGGCAGCCGGGAAGGCTGGCGCGGGCGTCGGCGTGGCGGCCGCAGACGGAACAGGCGTCGTCGGCACGAGCGAGGGGGGCGGCGTGGCTGCTGCCGAGCAGCCGGACACCACGGTGATGACCGCGAGCAGGAGGGTGGCGGCGAGGCCGCGGGTGCGATGCGTGCGGCGGGTGCGATCAGGCGAGAGACGTGCGTCCACAGGGACTCCGAAATAGCGGTGGGAATGAAACGACCCCCGGGTTCACGGGGAACCCAAGGGTCAGGCGGTGGATCGCACGGGTTCGCCTGACCTTTCTCTCGAAGGCTCGAGCGGCACATCAGGATCGGCGACCGGACTTCCGCCCTCCCTGAGGGCGGTCACCGTAGCGGGACTGTGCCGGAGTTCCACCGGCTTCGCGACCGAGATGCGTCGGATCTGCAGGGGTCCGAAGGCCCCAGTTGTTGACTTCTGGAGCGTACCACCGCCGCCGAGCCTGGGGGCGGCTTTCCGGATAAGTGGCAGATAAGCGCGGCCTGTCACAGTGCCCTCCTCGCCTCCTCCCGCCCCAAGCCACCCCGCCGGAGGAGGAGCTCTGATGGAGCTCGGTCGATGTTTCAGGTTGTTCGCGCCGCTCGCGATCCTCGCCGCAGTGGCGGCCGCATCGCCGCTGGCGCCGCCCGGAGGTGCGGCGGTGCGGGCGCCGGTTGGCACCTGCGGAGCGGAGGTCGCGGAGCCCTCGTCGGCCGTGGCGTCTGGTGCGTGGTATCGAGTGGATCCTGTGCTGGATGGCGGCGGCACGCTTGCGGCGGTCCGTCTCTCGGCGGGCGTCGCGTCAGGGCCAACCTTCCGGACGGACTTGCCGGCGGAATCATTCGCGTCCGGTCCCGTGAACGGGCAGGTCTTGGTCGGGGACGACGATGGAGCTCGCTCGCGCCAGCGGCTGCTGGACACCGCACGCGGCTGCTGGAGGCCGGTCGGCATCGAGAGCGCCGTGGTCCGGAGCGCTGTGATGGGTACTGACACGTTGCTGGCGTACGAGCACCGTGTAGACCGGGCGTCCCGGGCGGATCTGGGCGTGTGGCGGCGCGAGGTCGCGTCCGGGCGGACCGTGCGCGTGCTTGAGCCAATCGCGCGGGATGACGCCTACGGCCAGACCTTCACCACAGAGCTTGCCGTCGCCGCGGATGGCCGGGTGGTGGCCACATCGTGTGGACTGCGAGCGTGCCGGGGGCGCGTCGTGGACCCGGCCACCGGGCAGGTGTCTGCGGTCTCGGCGGTTGGTTCAGTCGTCGGGCTCGCCGGTGGCCGGGCCGTCGTGATGGGCCTCTGCGACGCGCTGCCGTGTGACGTGGAAGCCGTGGATCTCCGAACGGGTGCACGGGCACGCGTGGCCAAGAATGTCGTCGCAGCCGCGCTGGGTGGAACGTCGCTCGTCTGGACGGATGCCCGCGGCACCGTCTGGCAGACGCCCCTCGCCGGTGGCTCCCGCGGCCTCACGCGTCAAATGGGCGTGTCCAACCTGTCGCCGGTGCGAGCCTCATCGCTCGCGTGGTCTGGCGCCGCGGCACCGGCTGGGTCCGTCGTCTTGGCGCCAAGCGGGCACGTTGCCAATCCCTCCCTCATCCGCGTGCTCGAGCCAATAGGTGCCCGCTTGTCCCGCCTCGGGGAGGTTGTCCCGTGAAGAACCAGACGCTCAGCGCTATCGCAACGGCGGCCACCGCGTTCGCCCTGCTGGCAATCCTCTTCCCGTCTGCGGTGCTCGGGGACACCCCGGACCCCGTGCTCGGGCCCGCCTGGCCGCAGGACTCAGCGCTCGAATACCACTGGGCTACCGGCGGCGTGCCGCCCGCGGCCATCCGCACCGCGCTCATCGAGGGTGCGACGGACGCCACCGTGTCGCGCGCCTCGCGGGCACCCTCGTTCACCTACGACACAACAGCAGCGAACGACGTGGGCTATGGCATCCCGATGCCGTGCGCGTCCAACGCCATCGCGTGCGCGTACCGGAACGTGCCCACAGGGTTTGACGTCTGGCTGCGAGAGAGCGGCCACAAGTACGACTGGGGCACGCTGCGCTGGTGCGAGGTCGTCGCCTTCGCCGCCGGGTGCTTCTCGGCCGAGACGCTGATGCTCGACGAGCTGGGCCATATTGACGGTTTGGCCCACCACCCAAACCTGCCCGACGAGAGCGACTACACGGACTCCGTCGTGCAGGCCGGAAGCCACGCCAAGCCCCAGGCGGGGTGGAACGCCAGCGCGTTTGGCGTGTGCGACACGGCCACGCTCCAGACCATGTACGACGTGCCCTCATGGTCCACGCCGTACAGCACCTGTCTGGCGATACCGGCAACGCTCTCGTTGTCCATGACGCCGCCAGGCGCCGCCTCGGGCTCGGTCATATTCACCTCCGCATTCCGCGCTGCAGATGGCGGCCGGCTCAACGGCAACCCGCTCGCCGGACGGCGAGTCGTGCTGCAGGCGCGCATCTCGTTCAACTGGGTGGACGTGGTCGTCATGGCGGGTATGACCACCGCCGGAAGTTACTCAATCTCCATCTCGGTGCGCCCCGTAACGGACTACCGGGCCGTCTATCGCGCAACGGCATCGGAGGGTCTGCGCACCGCGGTCTCGCCGACGATCACCAGCGGGGGCACGTGCACAAGCGTGTGTCCCTTGGGGCCAACACCGGTGCGCCCGTCCATCACACTTGGAAGAGGGAGGTAGCGAGTGACGAAGATTGTCCTCCTGGCGCTGGTCGCACTGACCGCGGCCTGTACGCCGGGGGCTGCCCCAAGGGCAACCCCTGCAGCATTGCCAACTGCGCAGGTGCCCACCGCCGTTCCGACGGCCGCCACGCCGTCCGCGGCGAGCACCGCCAGCCCCACGCCGTCGCCGGTCGCCACAGCCGCGCTCGCGGCGCCACCGGTCGCCACCCTGACCGGCGGGGGCGTGGGGGCGCAACCGGGGGAACTCGGCAGCGTCATCTGGAACGGCCTCACCTCGGACACCCCGTGGGTGGTGACGCCCAGCGGGCCTGCGGTGAAACCAGGCATGGCGCTCACGGTTGCCACCGGCGGCGCGGCGCCAGATCGCTGGGCCGCCAGCTGGGCGCCGGTCTCGGGAAACCAGGCCGGTCAGCCGCGGGATGGCGGCGCAGGCCAAGGCGGCACGCCCATCAAACTGAATGCTCCGGCAACGGCGGGCTCGTGGAGCCTTAGGGTTGAGGCGTGGTTTGGCGCCTACAACTCGGCGACTTGGTACTGGCGATTGGAGGTGAGGCCGTAGCGCCGGACACGAGGCCCTGACACCCCACGCCGGCGGCGCGCCAGACATGCCGCGCCGCCGGCGCAACTGGCACAACCGGCGGCGGTAAGGCTGGGGCGGGACTGACGGGCGGCCTCCCGGGGCGGCCCGGCCCGCAAATCAGGCGGGGATTGCGGCCCCGGCGGCGGTGAAGATGGACGTCTGCGCGTCTTCCGGGAGCATCACTCCCAGGATCTTTTGGAGCGCCAGCAAGTGGACGCAGGACCCCCAACTCTCGAAGTAGTGGCACGTGCAATGCCACGCACCGGCGTCGAGGCTGACGTGATGGGTGTCGTTGTCACCACGGAACGTCAGGGCGATCCGCTCAATCGAAATCCGATCAAGTTCCCGCGCGTAGCGGTTCGCCTTCTCGACCTTGCCGATGAGTGAGGAGTGCATCGCCGCGATACCTCCGCTGCCCCGCAGGGCGTCCACGAGGGCCGCCGTCCGACCGGGTCGAATAGTCGGTGATAGCGGTCGTGACCCCAAGCCTACACCCGCAGCATGTCTGCCGGGGAGAACCCAATTCGGCCTACGAGACGGCTCAGCCGCCCCTGACCAACTGCTCGCCGGTGAGCACCAGCTCGTCGCGCAGGGCGGGCGTGGATGCCTCGGTGTAGACGCGGACGAGGGGCTCGGTGCCGCTCGCGCGGACCAGCAGCCAGGATCCGTCGGCGAGGAACCACTTGTACCCGTCGTTGGTGTTGAGGACCTGCGTCCGTGCCACGGGCTGCCGGGCGAGGGTCGTGGGCGGCGTCTCGCCCAGTTCCACGAGGACACGCTTCTTGACCGCGTCATACACCGGGCGCTCGAAGTGCACGTCGATCCGCCGGTAGAAGGACGGGCCTGCAAGCTCGTGGAAGCGGCGGACCGCCTCGGACACGGTCTTGGCGCCGCGGTCCCGCTCGCGCAGGAACAGGTCCAGCAGCAGGAGATCGGCGTAGATGCCGTCGCGCTCCGGCAGATGCATCCCGAAGCCGTAGCCGCCCGACTCCTCCGCGCCCATCATCGCGCCCGTCTCAATCATCTTGGGGCCGATGTACTTGAAGCCCACCGGGACCTCAAAGGTCTCGATCCCGAAGTGCTTGCCCAGCGTGGCAGCCATGGAGGTGTTGTTGACGCTCACGACAACGGGCTCGCGCATGCGGCGGTGTTCCGCGAGGTAGTACATAAGCAGGCCGGTGACTTCCAGCTGGTGCAGAAAGGTCCCCTGCTCATCGGCCGCTCCGGCCCGGTCCGCGTCGCCGTCGAGCATCAGGCAAAGGTCGAAGCCGCCCTTCGCCATCAGCGCCAGCGCCTCATCCACGTGGGGGCGGATGGGCTCTGGGTTGACGCCGCCGAAGAACGGGTTGCGCTCGCTGTGGATCTCCGTGACCCGGATCTTGCCGCCCGCGAGCAGCCGCGGGATCCAGCCGGCCCCGGCTCCATACAGGGGCTCAACGAGGATGGACATGTCGGCGGCCTTCAGCGAGTCGAGGTCCAGCGTCCGGCGGACGTAGCGCTCATACCCTTCGTACGGGTCGTACCACTCGAGCAGCCCGGCCGCCTCGGCATCCTCAAACGGTCGGCGCTCGATGGCGCTCCCGCCATTGGCCGCGAGGGCCGCTTCAACGACGGAGATGATCTCAGCCCCGGCGGCGGCGCCCGTGGGCGCCTTGATCTTGAAGCCGTTGTCCGTCCAGGGGTTGTGGCTGGCGGTGATGACGATGCCGGCCGCGGCCTTCCGCTGGACCACTTCAAATGAGGACATCTGCGTGGGCAGAGCGCTATCGGCGAACAC
>JANYAA010000051.1 GCA_025355255.1 Chloroflexota bacterium
CTGAGGCCGATGTCCTAGAGCGTCGGGCGGCCGAGATGCTGGCCGGCGGCTCCCGCGCACGCTCGGCTGCAGAGGCTAGCGCAGCGGCAAGCAGCGGGTCCTGACCGCGTGCCCGACGCCACCATCCCGGCGCCCGTGACGCCGCTGGCCGACCCCGGGCGCCCCACCCTCCGCGGCCGTCTGATCTTGGGCGTCGCGTGGGTGGTTGCGCGTCTGCCGGAGCGGCCGCTTGTCGCCTTCGCCAATGCCGCGGGCGCGGTCTGGTACCGCGTTGCCCCGGCCACGGCCGCACAGGCGAGAGCGAATCTTCACCGTGTGTGTATCGGGCTAGACGCCCAGGGTCGTGGGTCCGCCCTCGTCCGGAGTGCAGCCACGGACCCGGCGGCCCTCGAGCAGCTCGTCCGCGGGCTCTTCCGCCATGCGGCGCGCTACTACCTCGAGGTGCTGCGCGCCGGCCGCTACGAGTCCGCCGCGATGCTCGGGCGCATCGACATCCTCACGCCGGACGAGGTCCGCGAGGGGCTCGGGGGCGGTCACCCGGTGATCCTCGCGGGGATGCACTACGGGGCCATCGAGGTGGCAACCATCGCCGCCCGAAGCCTCATCGGCATCGACTTCATGGCGCCCATGGAGCTGGTGGAGGATCCCGCCCTTCGCCGCTGGTTCGTCACCACGCGCAGCCGCGTGGGCGTCCAGATCATCCCGATGAAGGACGCCAGGCGCGCGCTGCTCAGGGCGCTCAAGGGCGGGATCTCTGTGGGCCTGGTGTCGGACCGCGACATCCTTGGCGGCGGCTTGATGGTCCCGTTCTTTGGCCACCCGGCACCCATCCCGCCCGGCGCGCCCCTGTTGGCGATCGAGACCGGCATCCCGCTCTACGTTGCCGTTGCCCGGCGCATGGACCACCTGCGCTACCAGGGTGCGCTCACGCTGGTGCCCATGCCGCCGCCAGGGCCGCTGCGCGAGCGGCTGACGGCGCTCACCGAGGCGATGGTCCGGGGCTTTGAGGACCTCCTCGCCGAAGACCCGTCCCAGTGGTGGGGCGCGTTCCACCCCATCTGGCCCGATCTCGCCATCGGCACCGCCAAGCCGGGCCCCAAGCCCCCAAGCCAGGAGGCTTCGTGATGACCGGCGATCTGGAGGCGAGGCGCGGCCGCGCGGACCTGCATATCCACACCTGGGCCTCGGACGGCACGGCGTCTGTGCTGCAGGTGCTGGACCACGTGGCCGCGTCTGGGACGCTGGACGTGATCGCGATCACGGACCATGAGCGCATTGACGCAGCGCTGGCCGGCCGGCAGATCGCGCGTGATCGAGGGCTCCCGTTCGAGGTGGTCGTCGGTGAAGAGGTCACCACGCGCGGCGGCCACCTGCTGGGGCTGTTCCTGGAGCAGCCGATCCCGTCGATGAGGGGCCTGGCGTGGTCCATCGAGGCGATCCACGATCAGGGCGGTCTGGCGATCCCTGCCCACCCGCTCGTCCCGCACCCGATGTGCGCCCAGGGCTTCGCGCTCCGGCGCCTGTTCGCCTCTGACAACTTGGCGACGCGGCCGGACACCGTGGAGACGTTCAACCCCACAGCGTTTGGCAAGTTCCGCCATGACGCGGTCTTGCGGTTTGCCGAAGAGCTGGGGCTCGCCCAGTTTGGCGCGAGCGACGCGCATGCGGCTGAGGCCATCGGCTCCGTCTGGACGTCGTTCCCGGGCCGGTCCGCGGCCGATGTGCGCGCAGCTGTGCTTGCAGGCACAACGCGGCACCACGGGGCATTCCACGGGTCCGTGGGCCAGCTGGGCACGTTCAGCCAGCAACTGCGCAAGTACGCGCGTGACGGCCGTGATGAGCTGCGCGGTCGCGTCCGCCGTGACGGCACCGGCCGCGATCACGGCTATCCCGGCGGCCGAGAGCGTCCGCCGCGCTATCCCGCGGGGTAGGCTTCCCCCGTGAAGATCGGCCTGGTCTCGCCGTATATCTACCCGCTCCCGGGGGGCGTGACCCAGCACGTCCGCTATCTGTACGAGAATCTGCGCCTCCGTGGCCACGACGTGCGGATCCTGTCCGCCTCGCATGGCCTGCAGCGCTCGTCCGAAGGCGACGTGATCCGGCTGGGCAAGGGCTTCTCGATGCCGATGAACGGCTCCGTGGGGACCATCACCATCTCGCCCCGCTACATCTCGCAGGTCCGGGCCATGCTTGAGCGCGAGCAGTTCGACGTGCTCCACTTCCACGAGCCGTTTGTGCCGTTCCTCTCGCCGATCCTCCTGCGCGAGTCCCAGAGCGTCAATGTCGCGACGTTCCACGCGTACGGCGGCTGGTCTCCCGCCTACGAGTTTGGCAGCCGGGTCATGAACGCCTACGCGACACGGCTCCATGGCCGGATTGCCGTGTCGGCGGCGGCCCGCCACTTCATCGACCGGTACTTCCCCGGCGACTACAAGATCATCCCCAACGGTGTGGATGATCAGAAGTACCGGCGTGGTGTCGCGGTCTCGCGCTGGCAGGACGGGACGCCCAACGTCCTGTTTGTCGGCCGCTTTGAGCCCCGCAAAGGCCTCCTTGACCTGCTCAAGGCCCATCGGGTGCTGCGCAAGAGCGGGATCGAATCGCGCCTGCTGGTTGTCGGCGGCGGTCCCCAGGAGCGTGAGGCGCGCCGGTACGTCGCCACGCGCAAGCTCTCGGACGTGGAGTTCCTTGGCCGCGTCTCGGACCACGAGAAGATCCAGTTGTTCCGGACCGTGGACGTCTACTGCTCACCTGCCACCGGGCGTGAATCGTTTGGCATCGTGCTGCTGGAGGCGATGGCCGCAGGCGCCCCCATCGTTGCCTCGGACATCCACGGCTACAAGGGCGTGGTTCGCCGCGGTCGCGAGGCTCTGCTGGTCCCGCCGCACGATCCCAAGGCGCTGGCCGAGGCCATCTCGCGCCTGCTCACAGACAAGGATCTCGCCGATTCGATGCGTGCTGCGGGGCCGATCCGGGCCGCCGAGTTCAGTTGGCCCCGCGTAACCGCCAAGGTGGACGATTACTACGGCTTTGTGATCCGCCGGCTCGCCGCGACGGGCCAGCTGCCGGCCCACTTCCACGCGGAAGTGCCGCCCTCGCCGCGTCCGGTGCTCACCGCCGGCTGAGGTTCACTCGCCCAAGCCCGCGCGGATCCACGCCCGGGTCAGGCGGGACCAGCGGTGTCGCTGTCCGGGGCAGCCCCGGTGTCGCCCTCGCCGACCGCGGGCGGCGCCTCATCCACCAGCGCCTGCCGCCACGTCCAAGCGGAGTACGCCACCACCAGCACCG
>JANYAA010000443.1 GCA_025355255.1 Chloroflexota bacterium
AATTCACCGAACTCAAGCAGGAACTGATCAGCAACTCGATGTCGCTGAGCGGGTCCCGGCCAGCGTCACCGGTGACGGTGAGCACACGGTCCGGCAGCTTGTGGACACCGTCAACGCGGACCCACGCCGCGGCATCGGCCACGAGAAGGTGCTCACGCGGATCAAGCTGGACGCCAATGCCGAAGTGGTCCTGGCGGACCAGGGCTACACGCCCGTTGACATCCCGGCCAAGGGCGCCCTCGTCAAGCTTGCCCTCACCGGCAACATGTCAACCGGCGGCACCTCGATCGACCGGACGCAGGAAGCGCATCCCGACAACATCGAGATCGCCGAGACGGCCGCGCTGGTGGTGGGCCTCGACATCGCCGGCATCGACTTCATCTGCCCGGACATCACGGAGCCCGTCCGCGAGACCGGTGGCGGGATCGTGGAGATCAATGCCGCGCCGGGCTTCCGGATGCACACGCACCCCACGGAAGGCGAGCCGCAGTACGTGGCCAAGCCCGTTGTGGACCTGCTGTTCCCGGCTGGCGCCCCGTCACGCATCCCGATCATCGCCGTCACGGGTACCAACGGGAAGACAACTACTGTCCGGATGCTCTCCCACATCCTCAAGATGATGGGCAAGCGCGTGGGCATGACGTCCACGGACGGCATCGTCATCGACGGGCGGCTGATGAAGCGCGGCGACATGTCTGGGCCAAAGTCTGCCCAGATGGTGCTGCAGAACCCCACTGTGGACACCGCGGTGTTTGAGGTGGCCCGCGGCGGCATTCTGCGCGAAGGCCTGGGCTATGACCGCAACGACGTGGCCGTGGTCACCAACGTCACCGGCGACCACCTGGGGCTTGGCGGAATCGACACGCTGGGCCAGCTGGCCAACGTCAAGGGCGTGCTTGTGGACGCGGTGCCGCGCTCCGGGTCCGCTGTGCTCAATGCGGACGACCCGCACGTGTACCGGATGGGCCGCCACTGCGCGGGCCGCGTGATCCTGTTCTCGATGTCGAAGAAGAAGGGCGAAGACGGCTTCGACCGCGTGGACGGCCACACCGCGCGCGGCAACGCCGCGTTCGTCCTGCAGGACACGCCGCAGGGCGAGCTGATGGCGCTCCGACACGGGCCCCGCGTCATGCCTGTGCTGTACACGCACCTGATGCCGGCAACCTTTGGCGGCAAGGCGCGCATGAACGTGGCCAACGCGCTGGCCGCGGCTGCGGCAGCCTGGGCATCGGGCGCCCACCTCCACGACATCCGCCAGGGGCTGCGGACGTTCACCACGTCGTTCTTTCAGGCGCCGGGCCGGCTCAACATGGTGGAGGTAGGCGGGACGCGCGTCGTCATCGACTACTGTCACAACGTGGACGGCATGCGCCAGCTGGCCGACTTCGTGAACCGCATGGTCACCGACGCCCACGGGCGCACCGGCCGGGCCATCGGGATCATCGGCACGCCGGGCGATCGGCGCGACAAGGACCAGTTCGACTACGGATACGTGGCCGCTTCCGCGTTTGATGAGCTGATCATCCGCGAGGACAAGGGGCTGCGCGGACGGTCGCCGGGCGAGACTGCCGGGCACGTGGCTGAGGGGATTCGGGCGGCCCGCGCATCTGCCGAGGGCGCGCGGACTACGCACGTGGAGACGATCCTCGAGGAGGGCGCCGCCGTGCACGCGGCCTTCCGCCGGGCGCTCCCCGGCGACCTCATCGTGGTCTGCGCCGACGATCCCGTAGGGGTCTATCGTGCGGCGATGGCGTTTGGCGCCAAGAGCCAGGGCGGTGCGGCGTTTATGGATCCGGGCGAGCTTGGGTCGTCGCTGGAATGAGCGGTCCCGCACGCTCGCGTTAGGCGCTGATGCCGTCGAGCGGCACGGCGCCCAGCTGGGCCAGCAGCGCAAACACCTCGTCGCGCTGCTCATGGCAGAACAGGACCACGACACGAGGTTCGTCAGGACCTGACAGCTCGGCCGCCAGCGCCGCCAGCTCCGTCTCATACACGGGCACGTCATCGAGGTTGGCGCCGCCCTCGGCCAAGCCCTCGCGCAGCAGGCGAACCACGTCGTCGGCGGCCCGACCGCGCAGATAGGTGCGCGTCTCCTTCACGGCTAGACGCTGGGCTCGTCCGGCGGCGATCCGGCCGATGCCACGGAGCGTGTCGTCGGGCCGGTCGCCCGCGGTGCCGATGATGGCGGTGACCGGTGCAGCGCCCCTGCCGGCGCCCACGGCCTCGGCCACGCCGAGAATCGCCTCGGTGCCCGCTTCGTTGTGCGCAAAGTCCACGATCACCGTCCGGCGGCCCAGCGCAAACAGGTTCATCCGGCCGGGTGAGAGCGCGGCCGAGGGGCGGAAGTCATGCAGCCCGTCGGCGATCTGGGCAAGCGTGGCACCCAGCGCCCGTGCCCCGGCGGCAGCGGCCAGTGCGTTGGCCACGTTGTGCGGCGCGTGGCCGCCAAGCGCCACGGGCAGGTCCGTGATGGCCAAGAACGGGACGGCCGCACCGTCCTCGTGCGCCACCATGTGACCATCCGCGAGCGCGTAGGCCCGGGCGCCCGCGGCGCGATGGCGGGCCAACACCGTTGCGCCCGGCAGATCCATGGAGAACCAAGCCACCTTCGCCCGCACCCTCCGGGCCACCGCCGCCACGTACGGGTCGTCGGCGTTGAGGACCACCCAGCCGTCGGCCCGCGTGATGCGACAGACAGTGGACTTCACCTCGGTCAGCTCGGCCAGCGTGTGGATGCCGCCAAGGTCCAGATGGTCCGGCGACACGTTGGTGAACACCGAGGCCTCGTTGGACTCGTAGCCGATGCCGCGCTGGACCAGCCCGCCGCGGGCCGTCTCAAGCACCGCCACATCCACATCCGATCGCCGCAGGATGGCCGCAGCACCGCCCGGCCCCGTCCAGTCGCCGGCGTCCACCAGCCGCTCGTCCACAAGGATCCCGTCTGACGTGGTGGTCCCGACGTGGTGGCCCGCGCGCAGCAGGATGTGGGTGATGAGCCGGGTGACCGTGGACTTGCCGTTGGTGCCGGTGATGGACACGACGGGGATACGGCGGGCAGCGTCGCGGATCCAGTTGGGCGCCGTCACGCCGGCGGCGTCGATCCGCTCCGCCCAGCGCACGACGACGCGCGTCTGCGTCCCCGTCAGCCGTACGCGGCGGCCCGGCGAGACGGAGCGCAGCGCAAGGTCCAGGGCGGCCTCAGCGATGAGCCGCGCGCGGTCTGCCCCGCTCCACGGCCACGTGATGACCCATCGACCGGCGTCTGAGGCGCGGTGCACGACCACCGGGCCGGCATGCTCTCCGTGGTCTGTGCGCAGCCGTCGCGCCCAGGCCACAAGGTCCGTGACGGGGTCCGGCCACGCGGCCGCCGCCACCGGCTGCGCAAGGTGGACGAGGCCGCCGTCCTGTTCCGTCCGCGATCCGCGCCACGCCCGCGTCCGGCCAACGGCAACCTCAACCTTGACCACCGGCACAAGCCGGTAGACGGAAGGCCCCTCAAACAGCCGGATCTCGACAAGTCGCACGGTCGGGTGAGGATACGGCAGAGCGCCCTACGGTTTTGGACGTCCCCGCGCGCCTCCGCGCGAGTCCCCGCGCCTCAGTGTCGGCGACATCAACGCCGGAGACCCGGCCCGGCTATCCTGCGCCGATGGACCAGACCCCCGAGCTTGTGACCCACGAGGAGTTGGCCGCCCTGCGCGAGGCGGTTGAGCACACCCACGACGCGTACCTCGCCGACCTTGAGCGCCTGGTCAACACGGACTGCGGCAGCTACACGAAGGACGGCGTCGATGCGGTGGGCCGGTTCACCGCCGCCCGCCTTCGGGCCCTCGGCGCCCACGTCGTGAGCCACCCGAACGACCAGGATCTGGGCGAGACCGTTGTGGCGGAGTTCACCGGAACTGATCCAGCCGGGCCCACGCTGCTCTGCATCGGCCACATGGACACCGTGTTTGATCCGGGCACCGCGGCGGAGCGGCCGTTTGAGATCTCCGGCGGCATCGCCACCGGACCCGGTGTCACCGACATGAAGAGCGGGCTGCTCACCGGGCTCTACGCCATCGGCGCCATCCGCGATGCTCTGCACGGGCTGCCGCTGGCGCGCCTCGTCTTTGTGGCCAACCCGGACGAGGAGATCGGCTCAATGGTGTCGACGCCGCATATCCGGCGTCTGGCCGTGGAGGCGGATGTCTGCTTTGTGCTGGAGTGCGCGCGCGCCAACGGCGACATCGTCTCGCGCCGCAAGGGCACGCTGGACGCAGTGATCACGGTGAACGGCCGCGCGTCGCATGCCGGGGTTGAACCTGAGAAGGGCCGGAGCGCCATCCTCGAGGCCGCTCGCTTGGTCACGGACCTCCACGCGCTCAACGGGCGCTGGCCGGGCGTGACGGTGAACGTGGGCGTCATCGAGGGCGGGACGCGGCCCAACGTGGTGGCGGAGCGCTGCTCCATGCAGGTGGACGTGCGCGCCGTGACCCGCGACGGGTTGGTTGCCGCTGAGGCTGCCACCCGCGAGCTGATCGCTGCGCCGCGCTCGGTGCCGGACGTCACCTTTGAGCTGGTGGAGGCCGGCCGGCACTGGCCGATGGAGAAGCTCGAGCGCTCCGGTCGTCTGGTGGACCACGCGGTTGCCCTGGCTGACGCGATGGGCTTTGAGCTGCGCGATGCCGCCACGGGCGGGGCGTCCGATGCCAACACCACGGCTGGCATGGGCGTGCCGACGATTGACGGGCTGGGGCCGATTGGCGGGCTTGACCACTCGCCGGGCGAGTACCTGGAGGTCGGATCGATCGTCCCGCGGACCACGCTTTTGGCGGCGCTGATCACCGCTGCCGGGCGTGACCCCGCGGTGCGCGGCTGGGCGGCGGAGCGGCGGGCTAAGACGGTCGTCTCGAAGTGACCCGACGGCGGATCTCCAGCGGCGGCCCCTGGGAGTCCATCGCGGGCTACTCGCGGGCGGTCGTGGCCGGCGACACGTGCGAGGTGGCAGGCACCACGGACGCGGGCGCCGACGGCGAGTCTCGCCACCCCGGTGACGCCGGTGCCCAGACGCGCGCGGCGTTCGA
>JANYAA010000065.1 GCA_025355255.1 Chloroflexota bacterium
CCGCCGACGATGCCGAGCACCACCATCATCAGGAGGCCCTCACGGGAGCCCATGATCATGTTGGCCAGGAAGCCGGCGATAGCGCCGACGACGATCCATGCGAGAAAGCCCATGTGTGTGCTCCTTCCGCTGCGCGCCGCAGCGCACGGTCAGGCCGGCTCGCGCCGGAAGATGCCGATGGCCCAGAGGACCACGAGCTCTGCAATCGTCCAGCCGACGAAGGCGACGATCGCGGTGATGTCGACGACGGACCCAGCGGCGTGCAGGCTGTCCGTGCGGAGGATCCCGTCAAACGGGCCGACGAACACCTGGCTGATGCTGAGCACGCCCGACACGAGGCCGTTGGCCTCTCGTGCGTCGAGGAGCAGGAGCACGAAGCGCAGGGCGATGACCAGCTGGATCAGCCCAAAGACCAAGATCACGATGCGCCGGATGAACTCCTGGCCACTCGGCCCGGTGCTGGCGCGATGACTTGTCTGCGTCTGCACGACGCTCTGGCCAGTGCTGGTAACTGGAGTCTCCGTGGTGACCGTCCGGTCAACCTGGTCAAGTGCCATGGATTGCCTCCCTTGCGAGATCTGCGTCCGGGGAAGCGGGAGTCTGAATGACCACCGCCGGGTTATGCACCGGCCACCGCTGCGATGTGCAGTTCACTCCAACGCCGCGCCAACGTCATGACGGCCCGTCATGGGGGTGCGGCGCGGGCGGCGGCGCCCCGGCGCCTCGCCCATCGCCACAGCCGCGAGCACCAAGAACCCGATTGCGATCAGGAGGACATAGGAGCCGGAGCCGCTGCTAGGCGGCGGAGGTGTGCTTGAGGTTGCCGAGTGGACAAGCGCGCCCTGCGTGGCCGTGGGGGTGGGTCCCGCGGCAACCGGAGCCGCATGGCTGCCAGGCATGCGGCACCCCGGGCCTGTGATGACGTCGTTGAGCATCGTCACGGACCCTTCCCGCGCCAGTGCCCGCCCGGCCAGCGTGACGCTATTGCCAAGCGTGATGGATTGTGCCGCCAGGATCGTGCCCACCATGGCCGAACCCGACCCGAGCGATGCAGACCCGGCCACCTGCCAGAAGACGTTGCATCCCTGCGCCCCATTGACAAGTTCGACGGCGCTCTCAGGGGCTGTGGACATGTCGGCGGCCGTCTGGAGGATCCACACGGCACCCGGGTTGCCGCCTGCGTCCAAGACCAGGCGTCCGCTCAGCTCAAGCGGCTGGGTCCCGGCGTCGTACACGCCTGGGGCGAGCGTCGCACCGCCAAGCCCGGCGAAGGTTTCAGTGGAGGCGCGCCCAGCGGCGTCGTAGTACGCGGCAACCAGGGCCGCTTGGGCGGCGATCGCCGTCTTGTCAGCTCGATACGTTGTGCCGCTGATCGTGCCATCCGGGAAGCCCGCCAACGTTGGCCACGGATGCACGCCCACGTCGCCGGTGATGGCGGTCGGTCCGCTGTTGCGGACCGGCATACCGGCGAGAACGGCGAATGTCGCCGCCGCGCCCAAATCCACTGAGCTTGGGCTCTGTGCCCGCGCAACCGCTGGCGGCATAAGGAGCCCCAGGCTCAGGACCGACGTGATGCAGGCGCAGAGCAGCGTGCCCGTGCGGCGCCATGAAAGAGCGAGGGTTGCGATGACAGGCTCCAGTTCCGGGAGCGAAGCCTGTGGCCGAGCTGGGGCTGGGCGGAGGCTGCGCTGCCGCAACTGTCTGTCCGCTGCGCGCCGGTGTCATGACGCACCGTCATGGCCGAGGAGCCGCTTCTAGATGCCCGAAGCGCCCAAGAGCGTGCCGACCAGATAGGTCACAACGGCGGCGGCCAGCCCAAGGCCAACCTGCCGCAGCCCGGTGCGCACCGGGCTCCTGTGCGTGAACTGGCTCACGCCGAGACCCAGCAGGAACAGCCCCGCGAGGCTTGCGATCAGGCTCGCCCAGAACGCGATGCCCCCCGACGCGATCAGGTACGGCACCACCGGAACGATGGCCCCAAGGGTGAACGCCATGAACGAGCCAACAGCGGCGCCCATCGGCGAGCCGATGACGCGCGGGTCAAGGCCAATCTCCTCCCGGACCAGGGTGTCGAGCGCTCGGTCAGGGTCGGCAAAGACGCGCTCCGCCATCTGGACCGCCTCCTCGCGGTTGAACCCGCGCCCCACGTAGATCCCGATCAGGATCTCGCGCTCCTGGTCCGGGACGGTGGCGATCTGGTGGCGCTCAAACTCGATCTGGTACTCCAGCAGCTCGCGCTGAGACTTGACCGAGACGTACTCGCCCACGGCCATGCTGAATGCGCCCGCGAGCAGGCCGGCGATGCCGGCGAGGACAATGACGCCAGGCGCCGGCGCAGCGCCCGCCACGCCCATCACAAGCGCCAGGTTGCTCACCAGGCCGTCGTTGCCGCCGAAGACCACAGGCCGCAGGATCCCGGAGGCTCGCGACTCGTGGGGGTTCTGCGGGACGCCTGCCTCGGGGACCCGCCGCGCCCCAATCAGCGCAGACACAGTCGCAAGCGGGCTGCGGCCCGGTCCGCGGAGTTCGTCGTTGGTCATGGTTCTCCCCATGCGCGTTCAGCTGCGGCCACGGCTGGACCACCGGACGGGGCGCCATGACAGTGTGTCATGACACCGCCATAATCCTCGGCAAGACTCGCGGCGACCCCCCCGCCCCCCCGCAGAGGACCACCACGATCACACCACTGACCGCGCGTGAACCAATGCCCCGAGCCTTCTACGGGCTCGGAGCCGCCTTCTTCGGCCTCGCCGTGCTTGACCGCGTGCTCGCGGTGGCCGGCATCTTCAGCTCGCTGCTGGCGACCCTGTTCCTTGCCGCGCTGCTCGCGTTCCTGATCGCGCCGCTCGTGGACCTCCTTGAGCGTCGCCTGCATCTGCACAGGATTGTCGCGGTCACGGCGGCGTACGGGATGGTGGTCGCGGTGATCGCCCTGACCGTGGCGACGATTGCGCAGGTTGGCGTCCGTGAGGCGTCCGACCTTGTTGGGCGCACGGACCAGATCACGGCGTCAATCGCGGCCTTGGCGGGGAACCTCCAGCGCACGCTTGGCATCGACCGCTCGCTTGTTGACTTGGCTGCGCTTGTGGAGCGGGCGCAGCGCGAGACGCTCCCGGCGATCGTGGGGAGCCTTGCCGACCAAACCCAGTTGATCGCCCAGAGCGTGCTGAGCGTCTTCGGGACGCTCTTCATCGTGGTGATTCTCTCGGTGTATGCCGCGGCGAACCCTGCACCAATCACTGGCACCCTCCGCCGCGTCGTTCCCAATCGGCACGCGGAAATGCTCACACTCGTGGAGCGCTCCGTCAGCCAGGCTCTCCGGGGCTTCCTCCGGGCGCAGCTCGCCCTGGTTCTGGTGCAGGCCATCATCACGATTGTCCTGTGTGGCGCGTTTGGCGTGCCGTATCCGTTCCTGCTCACGGTGAGCACGGGCGTCCTCATGTTCATCCCGTTCTTCGGTCCGCCGCTGGCGCTCCTGCCGGTTGTCTTCGTGGTGCTGGCGTTCCGGCCGGAGGTGGCGCTCCCCGTGATCGCCGGCCTCGCCATTACGCAGACCGTGCTGGTCAACGCCATCCAGCCGCGCCTGTTGCGCCGGGAAGTGGGCCTGCACCCCATCCTCGTCATCACGGCGCTGCTCGCGGGCTCCCAGCTTGCGGGCATTTGGGGTGCCATCTTCAGCATCCCCATCTGCGCGGTGATCACGCTGCTGGTCCGCTTCTGGATCGACACGCGAGCGGTCAACGAGGTTGAGGGCATCGATCTTGACGAGACCGTTGCGGCCATCCAGGCCGACAACCCGGAGGTCGAGATCGAGCAGGCCGTCGCGATGGCCGCCGACCAGGCCGAGGCGATGTTTGAGGCTGACACAGCCGGGGCGCCGTGATGGCCGACGAACCCCGGCTGGATCCACAACGCGCAGCCGATCCGAAGATGGCTGCCATACGCGCGGAGAAGAACCCGCTGAAGCGACTGGGTCGCGCCCTTGGCCCGGGTCTTATCACGGGTGCCTCTGACGACGACCCTTCCGGCATTGGCACCTACGCGCAAGCAGGAGCGCAGCACGGCTACGCCACGCTCTGGACCACGCTGGCGATGCTGCCGATGCAGGTGGCAGTCCAGTACATGTGCGCCAAGATCGGCCTCGTCACCGGCAAGGGGCTGGCCGGTGTGCTCCGCGAGCACTACCCCCGCGCCCTGTACCCGGCCGTTGTGGCGCTGGTGATCGCAAACACGCTGAACGCGGGCGCCGATATCGGGGCGATCGCTGCGGCCATCGGCCTGGTGGTGCCTGTTGCGCCCATCCTGTTCGTCGTGCCGGTGAGCCTCGGGATCATCGCACTGCAGGTGTTCGGCAGCTATCACCTGATCGACAAGGTCTTCCGGTGGCTGGCCTTGGCCCTGCTGGCGTACATCGGATCCGCGCTCTTCGCGCGGCCGGACATGCTCGCGGTTCTGGGCGGCACGCTCATTCCCACTATTCGCCTGGACCCCGCCTACCTCGGCATCCTCGTCGCTCTCTTGGGCACCACCATCTCGCCCTACCTGTTCTTCTGGCAGGCAAGCCAGGAGGTGGAGGAGGAGATCAGCATCGGGCGTCGCCGTCTTCGGCAGCGGGAGGGCGCCTCGCGGTTTGAGCTTCGCTATGCGCTCTGGGACACGATGGCGGGCATGGTGTTCTCAGAGGTCGTGGCCTACTTCATCATCCTGGCCACCGGCGCGACACTGTTCACGTCCGGCCACACTGATATCGCCTCGGCAACCGACGCCGCGCAGGCGCTGCGCCCGCTCGCGGGCGACTGGTCGGTGCTGCTGTTCGCCATCGGGCTCATCGGCTCCGGAGTGCTGGCGGTCCCCGTCCTCACGGGTTCCGCCGCGTACGGCGTGAGCGAGGCGTTTGGCTGGCGATCCGGGCTGAGCCGGAGTCCCAAGCGCGCACCTGGGTTTTACGCGGTGATTGTGGCGGCCACCATCGTGGGCATGGCGATCAACTTCTTGGGCATCAACCCAATCACCGCACTGGTGCTCAGCGCGGTGCTCAACGGGATTGTTGCGGCGCCGCTGATCGTTCTGGTGCTGCTCGTGTCCAACAGCCACGCCGCGATGGGCGTGCGCACAAACGGGCGGCTGCTCAACATCGTGGGCTGGGTGACCGCGAGCGTGATGGGGCTGGCGGCAGTGGGCCTGATCGTGGTGACCGTCCTGGGCTGAGCCGCGGCGTCAGGGGCCGGCCGCCTCCCGATGGCTTTGCGAGTGAACGACTAGTATCCGCTGGGCGGATCGCTCGCCTCGCGTCCAGGCCGCGCACTCTGAGGGGGAGCTCTCGTGGCTCAGCCATCCCGAACGATGCAGCACCAGCGGGATCCGCTCGCCGTGAGCCTGCTTGACCGCGAGTTTGATCGCCGGCGGTTCCTGGCACTCTTGGCTTCCGTTGCTGCCGCCGGTGCGCTTGCCGGATGTGCGGGGCCGGTGCCCACGGTCACGCCGTCGCTGCTCGCGTCGCTGGCGCCAAGCCCGTCAGGCTTGTCGGCGGCGCCAACGGCGGCTCCCAACGGGACGTACGAGACGCTGCGGCGCTTGCTCGCGATTGTCAGGCAGAGCCCGGACCATCTGGGGACGCTCGCCGCAGCCGCGGTGGCCGGCAAGGATCCCGCAGCGATTGTTCGCTTCGTGCAGGAGCACATCGCCGTCCTGCCCGCGACGTCGGGCAACGCCGATCCTGTCACCGACGTCCGCTGGGGACAGCGGGCAGCGCTTCGGGCCGGAGCCGGCACGCTCCGCGAGCGTGCGGACCTCGTCCTCGATCTGCTGCGGCACGCGGGGTTGGACGGCCGGATCGTGTCCATCCCGAGCCCTGCGTCGACTTCGTTCCCGATTGCTGTCCCGGTCACCTTCGCGCCGGACACCGCGGCGATCGCCGCGGTGTGGGATGCCGTCAACCCCGCCCACAGCCCGGTGGGGACGGCGGCTGACGACATCGGGACGCGCGCGGATGCCATGACGGAGCGCCTGCTTGCGGCACTTCCGGCTGAGCTGCGGGCGGCGCGGCTGATGCTCCCTCCGCAGGGCACGACCATCCCCGCCGTCGAGTTCACCCAGGGCGGCGTCACCAAGTGGGCGCTGGGGCTCGGCGGCGGCGACCCGGTCCTGACGACCGCGCCCAGCGGCCTCCTCGGCGCGTCCGACGCGGTTGTCCCGCGGGTGTCGGTTGCGGTTTCGGTGGCCCTCAACCCGCCCGCCGGTTCAACGGCGGACCGGACCGTGCTCCACGAGGTCTTGCGCGGCGACTGGGCTGCCGACGAGGTTGCTGGCCGCCAATTCCTGCTTGGGTTTGCCGTTCCGGGAGCGGCGGCCGACGCGCTTCGACACGACCGCACCACAGCACCGATCCGCCAGCCTGTGCTGCGCCTTCTTGCGGCCGAACCGCTGGGCAAGACCAAGGCCGTTGCGGCGGGAACGCTGCTCAGCACCGCCGGGGGCCTCGTCACCACATCGCCCACAGACCCCGGCAAGGTCATCGGGCCGCTGGGTCCGCTTGCTGCGCCCGCCGCCGGTGGATCAAGGTCCAGGATAGATCCTGGGACGCTTT
>JANYAA010000504.1 GCA_025355255.1 Chloroflexota bacterium
CGATGTACTCCTTCAGGATGTCGTTCTGCGTGGTGCCCGAGACGTCCGCGCGCGCCACCCCCTGCTTCTCCGCGGCCGCCACGTACATGGCCAGCAGGATTGGCGCCGTGGCGTTGATCGTCATGGACGTGCTCACGGTGCTCAGCGGGATCTTGTTGAACAGCACCTCCATGTCGGCGAGCGAGCTCACCGGCACACCAACGCGACCTACCTCGCCCTCCGCCTCGGGCGCATCGGCGTCGTAGCCCATCTGCGTGGGCAAATCGAACGCCACCGACAGCCCCGTCTGACCCTGCTCAAGCAGGTAGCGGAAGCGCTCGTTGGTCTCAGCGGCGGTGGCGAAGCCCGCGTACTGGCGCATCGTCCAGAAGCGGGAGCGGTACATCGTGGCCTGGACGCCCCGCGTGAACGGGTATTCGCCCGGCAGCCCCAGATCGCGCGCCGGATCAAAGTCCGGCAGGTCCGCCGGCGTGTAGACGTCCGCGACGGGGATCTCCGAGGTGGTGACGAAGGCGTCTTTGCGCTCCGACGCGCCCTTGAGCGACTTCGCGCGCGTGGTTCTGCGCCAGCGCTCGACTGCCGCCGTGCCCTCGGTCTCCTCGCTCACCCGTTCCCTCGTCTCTAGCTGATCACGACCAGGAGGTCGCCGACGTCGATATTGGCCCCTTGGGCGACGCCGACCCGGGAGATGGTGCCATCCCTTGGCGCTCTGAGCTCGTTTTGCATCTTCATGGCTTCAACCACGAGCAGCTGCTGGCCTGCGGTGACCGCGTCGCCGGGCTTGACGGAGATGGAGACGACCTTGCCCGGGATGATCGCCTTGACTTCGAGCGGGCCGCCGTGGCCGCTGGCGGCTCTGCCGCGGGTGGCGCGCTCGCGGAGCGCTGCGATCCGCTCCGATTCCGCGTCAACCTCAAAGCGGAAGCCGTCAACGAGCACTTCGCGGCGGGTGATCCCGCCCTCGGCGGCGGTGCCGGGCTCCAGAATCACGGCTGTACGGACGCCGGCCTCGACCAGGACGAACCGGGTGCCGCCCGCAGCATGCAGTGCGGCGTCGGTGGGCGCGTCGTCCACGAGCGGATGGTGGTCCGGCGCGGGTTCTCCGGTGTTCGAGGGAGCCTTCTGGGCCGGCCGGGGCACCGCAACCCCGCCAAGCGGGCCGTGACCGGTGGCCGGATTGCCCATTCGCAGCGGTTCTGCAGCCGGTGAAACGCGAATTGCGGGCTCCTCGGCGAGCCGGGACGCCGGCGCAAGGCGAATCCGGACCGCGCGAGGGTCAGACGGCGGCGGCGTGGCCGCAGGCTTGCTCAACTCGGCCATCGGTCCACTCCCTGCGCGCGTGCGCAGCGACGCCAGGCGCCGCTCACGGTGGCTCCCCCACCTCCCGGTCCCCCACCATACGGATCCGGGAGTGTGGCGGGCGATGCGGCAGCGCCTGCCAGGGCGCCCGCCGCAGCGCCGGATCCGTCCAGCACGGCCAAACCTGTGGCCAGCAGCGCCTTGCGAACGGCCTCCGTCCGGGCAGCCGCACCGTCCCAGTTCACCTCAACCCAGCCTGTGGACAGCTCCCCGCGGCGGAACGCGTCGCTCCGGGCAACCACGCGGTGGAACGGCAGCGTGGTCTGGACGCCGCCGATCTCGGTTTCGTCCAGGGCCCGGCGCAGCCGGGCGATGGCCGCATCCCGGTTGGGTGCATGGACCATCAGCTTGGCGATGAGGTTGTCGTAATCCGGCGGGACGCGGTCCCCGGCCTCGATAGCGGTGTCAACCCGGACGCCCGGACCGGACGGCATCGTCCAGCGGCCAACCCGACCTGGGGTGGGCGCGAACGCCCGCGATGGATCCTCAGCAGCGATGCGGACCTCGATGGAGTGCGACGACGGGGTGGCAGCCCGCTCCCCCGCCGCCAGCACCTCGGCGCTCAGCGGAGCTCCCCCGGCAATACGGAACTGTTCCCGAACGATGTCCACCCCGGCAACCAGCTCGGTGACGCCGTGCTCCACTTGGAGCCGCGTATTGACCTCAAGGAACCAGAAGTTGCCGTCCGGGTCGTGGAGGAACTCGCAGGTGGCTGCGTTTCGGAGCCCGGCGGCCTCGGCCAGCCGGATGGCCAGCCCGTGCAGGTGGCGGCGCTGTGCTTCGGTGAGACCCGGCGCGGGTGCCTCCTCAACCAGCTTCTGGTGCCGGCGCTGCAGCGAGCAGTCCCGCTCACCCAAGGCCACCACCTTGCCATAGGCGTCGGCGAGAAGCTGTACCTCGATGTGGCGGGCCGGGAGGATCTCACGCTCGAGGTACACCGAGCCGTCGCCAAAGGCCGATGCGGCCTCCCCGCTGCCCGACACGAGCGCGGCTGCCAGATCCTCCGGCCGGGTGACGCGGCGCATACCACGCCCACCGCCACCCGCCGCAGCTTTGACGAGGAGGGGGAACCCGATGCGCTTGGCGGTGGCGATGATCTCCGCCACCTGGTCTGGATGGTCCACCGGGGCGGGCTCAAGCGTGCCGGGGACGGACGGGACGTCCACCTTGGCCGCAAGCCTGCGGGCGTGGAGCTTGTCACCAAGCGCGTCGATGGCCTCCGACGATGGCCCGACGAACACGAGCCCCGCAGCCTCCACCGCCCGGGCGAAGGCCGCCCGCTCAGCGAGGAATCCATAGCCCGGATGGATGGCCTGGGCGCCCATGGCCAGCGCGGCCTCCACCACCGCGTCAATTCGGAGGTAGCTCTCAGACGGCGGCGGCGGTCCCAAGCGAACGGCAGCATCGGCCAGGCGCACATGGGCCGCGGCAACGTCGGCGTCGCTGTAGACAGCGACCGCCTCCATGCCCATCTCGTGACAGGCCCTGATGATTCGTACCGCAATCTCGCCGCGGTTGGCAATCAGCACGCGCCGGAACGGCGGCGGCTCAACGGTCATCGCTGACTCCCCAACCCTGCGTCTTTACGCAAAGACATGGCTGACCTCCACTCAGAGCGGGATGTTGCCATGCTTCTTCCTGGGGTTCGTGTCCCGCTTGTCCGCGAGGATCTCCAGCGCCCGCACGAGCCTTGGACGCGTCTCATGCGGGAGGATGACCTCATCGATGTAGCCGCGCGATGCGGCGACGTACGGGTTGCTGAACTCCGCCTCGTATTCGGCAACGAGACGCTTGCGTTCAGCGAGTGGATCGTCGGCCTTGTCGATGGCGTCCTTGAAGATGATGTTGACCGCGCCCTCCGCGCCCATCACCGCGATCTCGGCGGTGGGCCACGCGAAATTGAGGTCGCCGCGGATGTGCTTGCTGCTCATGACGTCGTATGCGCCGCCGTACGCCTTGCGCGTAATCACGGTCACCTTGGGCACCGTGGCCTCGCAGTACGCGTACAGCAGCTTCGCGCCGTGCTTGATGATCCCGCCGTGCTCCTGCCCTACCCCGGGCAGGAACCCGGGCACATCGACAAACGTGAGCAGCGGGACGTTGAACGCGTCGCAGGTGCGCACGAAGCGAGCGGCCTTGATGGACGCGTCGATGTCGAGCGCGCCAGCGAGCACTGCAGGCTGCTGCGCCACGATGCCCACCGGGCGCCCGCCCACGCGCGCAAATCCGATGAGGATGTTCCCCGCCCACGCCGGCTGGATCTCAAAGAAGTCCCCGTCATCAACGATGCGCCGCAGAACGTCATGCATGTCGTAGGGCTTGCTTGGGTCCGCCGGGACCGCGTCATCGAGCTCCACGTCCTGGCGATCACGCGGGTCCCGCGATGCCGCCAGCGGCGGATCCGCCAGGTTGTTCTGTGGCAAGTGGGCCAGCAGTCGCCGGACGTGGTCCATCGCCTCGGCCTCGTCGTGGGCCGCCAGGTGGGCAACGCCGCTGCGCGAGGTGTGGACCGTGGCGCCGCCCAGCGCCTCGGCGTCAACCTCCTCGTGGGTCACCGCCTTCACCACGTTGGGCCCGGTGACGAACATGTAGCTTGTCCCCTCCACCATCACGGTGAAGTCCGTCATCGCCGGTGAATAGACCGCCCCGCCCGCGCATGGGCCAAGCACGACAGAGATCTGCGGGACCACACCCGATGCCATCACGTTGCGCAAGAAGATCTCGGCATATCCGCCCAGGGAGGCGACGCCCTCCTGAATCCGGGCACCACCAGAATCGTTGAGCCCGATGACCGGTGCGCCCACCTTCATGGCAAGGTCCATGACCTTGCAGATCTTCTCGGCGTAGGCCTCCGACAGTGAGCCGCCGAAGACCGTGAAGTCCTGGCTGAAGACGAAGACCAGCCGGCCCGCAATGGTGCCGTGCCCAGTGATGACGCCATCCCCGAGGAAGTGTTGGCGGTCCAGCCCAAACTCCGTGGCCCGGTGCGTGACGAACGCGTCTAGCTCAACGAATGAGCCCGGGTCAAGCAGCAGATCCAGCCGCTCCCTCGCCGTCAGCTTTCCCCATGCGTGCTGGCGTTCAACCCTGACGGGTCCGCCGCCCTGCAATGCCTCAGCGCGCATCCGCTCAAGGCGCTCAATCCGTTCCGCGTTGGTTGACACGTGATGAGGCTCCTCAGGTCAGGGCCGCTCGTCTTTGCGCAAGGACGGACGGGACATGTGCATTCTAAGTTCGATGAGGTGGTTCAGGGCGAGGGCTGGACGGCCCAGAGTTCGGCTGGCGTCACGTCATCAACGGGTCGTAAACGGTGCGTTGTCATTGTCACCCTGGCGGTCCCTCGGCCCCGACGCAGGCGAAGATATCCACAGAATGGTGCACAACTGGCACCACGTGTGGACAATCCTGCGCGAATCACGGTGCGTGATGACGTCATTGGCGTAGCCGAATTGCGGAGCGGCGCTGTAGCATGCACTCCCTGCCCTACGGATCGCCGGGCGCCATCGAGGTAATCCACTTGACGCATGTGATCGCGATCGCCAACCAGAAGGGTGGCGTGGGCAAGACGACCACCACCATCAACTTGGCGGGCGCGCTGGCCGAAGAGGGCCTGCGCGTGTTGCTCATCGACATGGACCCGCAGGCGAACCTGACGGCCGGCATGGGCATCAACCTCAACGGCATCGAGCTCTCGATGGCAGACGTGCTCGCGGACGACAAGGCGACCTTCGAACAGGTCATCGTCGAAACTGGCACGCCGGGCGTGGACGTGGCACCAGCCCACATCGACCTCGCCAGCACCGAGGGCGAACTGTTCACCGCCCTGGGCCGTGAGGCCATCCTGCGCGAGGCGATGAGCGACGCGATTGGCAAGTACGACTTCGTGTTGATTGACTGCCCGCCGAACCTTGGGCTGCTCACCGTCAACGGGCTCGTTGCGGCTGACAGCGTAATCATCCCCGTGCAGACCCAGTTCTACGCGATGAAGGGGCTGAACAACCTGGTGAAGGTCATCGGCGCCATCCGCCACAAGCTCAATCGGAACCTGCGAATCCTGGGCCTGCTGCCCACGTTCTATGACAGCCGCACCAACCTCGCCCGCGACATGCTCGAGGAGCTGCGGGTGGTGGGCGATCACCATGTGTTCAAGACGATCATCCGCAGCAGCGTGAAGCTGGGCGAGGCGCCGCTGGCTGGTCGACCCATCACGGCCTACGCAAGTGCGTCCGAAGCCGCACGGGCGTACCGCGAGCTTGCCCGGGAGGTAATTGACCTTGGCTAGGCCTGACTTCCGCGCCGCCGCCGCGCGGCGGCTTTCTGAGGACCGCGAGCTCCCGCCCGCCATCGTCAGCCTGCTCTCCTCGGACAACGTCCACCGCTCCACCGGCGTCAAGGTCATTCCGCTTGACCGGATCGACTCCAACCCCGAACAGCCGAGGCTGGCGTTTGACCAGTCCACCCTTGAAGAGCTGGCCGCCTCCATCCGAGAGCACGGCGTCTTGCAGCCCATCCTGGTCCGTCCCCTACTCGAGGGCCGCTTCCAGCTGATCGCGGGCGAGCGGCGTTGGCGCGCCAGCAAGATTGCGGGCATGGCCACCATCCCGGCGCTGGTAGAGGACATCGACGACGCCACCGCCATGGAGATCTCGATCATCGAGAACCTCCAGCGCGAGGACATCTCCCCGCTTGACGAGGCGGCGATGTACGACCGCATGACTCGCGACCACGGGTACAGCATCCGGCGTCTCGCCGAAAAGCTGGGCAAGGACAAGGGGTACATCGAGAACCGCCTGCGGCTGGCCGACGCCCCCATCGAGGTCCGCGAGCTTGTGTCTTTGCGCAAGGACACGCTATCTCACGCCTACGAGATCATGAAGGTGGCAGACCCGCGCAAGCGCCGCAAGCTTGCCGAGCAGGTGGCCAGGAACGAGTTGTCGCTCGTCAAGCTGCGGGAGCGGATTGAGGGCAAGACGCCGGATCCAGACGGGGCCCCCAGTCATATCCGCGCTGCGGCGCCCACGCCCATCCGGGCCGTGTCCGACGCTGAAGCAGCGGGCTGGACTCCAGCCCAGGCGCAAGGTCCCGTCAGCGACGACGGCCTATACGCCGCCAAGCAGCAGCTGGCCGACGCCGTTGAGGGCTTGATGGAGGTTCTGCGCGAGCCTTCGCTGCTGGGCAACATCGGCACAACGGACCGGGCCAACCTCGCCAAGTACCTCACGATCGCCAAGATCAGGCTGGAGAACGCTATCGCCGTGGTCCGGACAGGCGACGGCGAGCGGTAGCGCTCCGATCAGGCTAGGTCCGAAGCCCCGCACCCATTGAGGCACCGAGGCCGCTGACCCACGCCACGGCGAGCAGGCCCAAGCCAACCGCCTGCGCTTCCCAGGCGAGCTCCCGAGCCGCGATGCCGTGCTGGCGCGCCGCCGCGACGACGCCGAACAGCGCGCCGCCAACTGGCACGAGCGCTGAGGCCGCCACCGCGATCTGCCATGCGGTGGGCGTGGCGAGGACCTGACCGGTGCCCAAGGCAACGGCAGCCACGACGAGCTGGAGCAGCAGCGCGACCGCCGAGGCGCGAACGACACCCAGCACAGAGGCAATGGAGCTTGCGCCGACGGCGTTGTCGCGTTCCACGTCCACCACCGCGTTGGCGATGGCGAGTGCAGCACCAGCGGCGGCGGCGAGCGGGACGATGATCAGGAAGACCGACGGCAGGGTGCCGGCGGCGCCAACCCACGCGTACACGGGCAGGAGCGGCACGCCAACCGCAAGCGGCACCCAGGAGAAGGGCGTGCCCTTTACGCGCAAGTCGTATGCGGCGCCGATCGCAAGCCCGCCGACAGCGATCAGCAGCACGAGAGGCGACACCAGCAGGGCGAGCACCAGTCCGAGGGCAGCACAACCCGCAGCGATCGCCCAAGCAAACTGGGGCGTCACGAGCCCGGCAGCGATCGCCTTGTCCGCCCGCCCGACATCGCGCGCCACGTCGGTCGCGTCGTTGCCGGCACCGATGGCGAACTGGAACAGCGTCATCGACAAGCCGAGGTGTAGGGCCAGTGGCGCGCTAGCGCCCGCGACGGTGGCCACCACGGCCACGACGACCCCGTCAAGGATCGACGGGAACGGGTGCACCAAGCGTGCCCGGATCACCCAGCGGGACGCCAGGTTGGACACAACGGGGGGCGGCAGACCCTCGGCCGACGCCGGGGCACCACCGCTGCTAGATGTAGACGAGCTCGTGGAAGCTGTCCACCAGGTACTCGATCAGCCGATCTCGGCCGTCAGGGACCTGGCTTCGGATGCCGGGCACCAGTGCCCAGAGCGCAACGGCCGGGACCATCAGGTGGCCCTGCGCGTCTCGGCCGAGGGACGCGGGCGGCCCGCCACCGGAAGCGAACACCCGTTCGAATTCCTGCTCGTTGAGCTTGGCAGCGCGGCGGAAATCCTCCACCACCTTGGCAACGCCGCGGCGAAGGGCGGTGTCGCGCATCATCTCGGCTGCCCACGTGTCAATCTGGGCGTCGGGCTGGTCCGCGAGGCGGCTGCGGTATTCCTTGGCGTCGGCTGAGAGGCCGGTGGCTCCCACGAGGATCTCCAACAACTGCGGTTGTGATTGCAGGATGCCACAGACGGGCGTCAGCCCGCGGCATCCCTTGCACGAGCTTCGGCGGCGTCGCCTTGGCCAAGCTCGGGTCTGGCGCCCTCGGGCCAGGCATTGAACAGCTCGGTCAGCCGCCGCCAGGGTCGGGTAGGCGGGAGCGGATCCGCGAAGTCCGCCGTCAGGGTGAGGAGCGCCGCGGCTGTCCTCGCGGTGAGCGCATGCACGGCCTCACGGGTTGCCCGGCCCTCGCCAGGCGCGATGGGCTCCCCCACCCTGACCCGGACCCCGCGTCGAAACGCCAGCCAGGACGTCCCGTTGATGGCGAGCGGGATGACCGGAACCCCGGCCCGGAGCGCGAAGTACGCCGTGCCATCGGCTAGCGGCGCCAGTTCCCGCTCGCCGCGGTGGATCCGGCCTTCGCCAGCGATCAAGATCACCCACCCGTCGTCGAGCACACGGGTCACCCGTCGCGTGGTCTCCAGCAGGTCTGTCTTTGCAGGCCGGTACGGGATGCCAAAG
>JANYAA010000005.1 GCA_025355255.1 Chloroflexota bacterium
GCTGCGCTCCCGCGGGTGACCGCCGGCGTCCACCCATCCGGCGCGACGGGATGGCCGAAATACGGGGCGACGACCACCCGAGCCGCCCACCCGAAAGAGAGAGCCAATGACCGCAACAGCTATTGATCCCGCCCGCAGCCGGTCGCTGACCCGCTGGAACCGCGTCCTTGCCGTGCTGCACTTCCTGCAGTTCCTGGCGATGATGGCGATCGGCTCCACCGCCACGCGCTTTGCGCCGTACGTGCCCACGGTCAAGCCCATACTGACCAACGGCAAGTTCAGCGGCATCGAGCAGACGCAAGTCCAGATGTTCGACATCCCGCTCGCGTGGTTCATCGCCAGCTTCTTCCTGATGAGCGCCATCGCCCACTTCACCGCCGGCTGGCCGCTCCGCGCCCGCTATGAGGGCTGGCTGGCCCGCGGCATGAACCCGCTCCGCTGGATTGAGTACGCGTTCAGCTCCACGGTCATGATCGTGGCCATCGCGTACATCTCGTACATCAAGGACTTCCCGGCCCTGATCGCCATCGCCGGCTGCAACGTGGCCATGAACCTCTTCGGCTGGAGCATGGAGTCCGCCAACGAGGGACGCCACGACCGGCCCGACTGGAAGCACTTCATCTTCGGCTGCGTCGCGGGCATCGCGCCCTGGCTGGGGATCTTCTCACTGCTGGTGGCGTTCAGCTTCCAGCCGGATCTCCCCGCGAGCGCGCAGATCCCCGCGTTCGTCTACATCATCGTCGGCTCGCTCTTCGTGGCCTTCAACATCTTCGCCATCACGATGGTCCTGCAGTTCAAGCGCGTAGGGCGCTGGCGCGATTACCTTGCCGGAGAGAAGACCTACATGGTCCTGAGCCTCGTGGCCAAGACGCTGCTGGCCTGGCAGGTGTTCTCGGGCACGCTTCGCCCCGGCGGCTGATCCACGGAGCTTCTCCGGTCGGTGTCGGGCTGCCGCAGGGCGGTCCGACACCGTAGGATCACACCATGGCTGTGATCACCGTGATGACCTTTCCTACACTGGACTTGGCGGAGTCCGCACTCGACTGGATAGGACTGGACTTCGCCGATGCCGAGGGTGCCTTTGAGGGCGACCTTGTGGCAGACGACGCGGAACTGCTGGACGAGGCGCTTGGCGCGGCCGACACACCAGACGAAGTGCGTGAGCTTGCTCGCGCGCTCCAGTTCCTGCTTGCCGCAAGCCCCGCAGGCGCCGCGTACCGGGTGGCGTTCGAGGCGTAACCGGCCCGCCTGCCGGCGCCCAGCAGGGACTGGAGCGCGCGGCTCACCCGATGGGTCATGGCGCGCCCGTCAGCGCGGATCGGCGCACCCCGTGGGTCACCCGGCGCAGGAGGCGCCCCGGCGGGCAGTTCCGTGCTCTCGATGACCCACCCGGTGAGTACGTGCGCGCGATGGCCCACCCGGTGAGCCGCCGCGCGGGACCAACGCCCTCGCTAGCGAAGCGCCAGCGACGCCACCAGCACCGGCCCGCGATCTTCAAACGCGAAGCCCTCGTCTGCCAGCAGCTCGCGCATGCCCGCGTTGCCGGGGGACAGCTCGCTGATCAGGTGCTCCACGCCCTCGCCCCGGGCGACGGCAACGGCGGACTTGACGATCTGGGCGCCAACGCCGCGACGCTGCCAGGCATCGGCGACCACCATTGTGAGCATCCGGTCATCGGTGGCGTGCACGCGGGTGAGCCGCGCGACACCGGCGATCTCCGGCGTGGCGATGCCCCCGGTCATCCCGGGCGCCTCCGCCACGATCGCGAACTGGCGGTCGTAGTCCACAAAGCAGATCCGGGCGAGGCGCTCGTGCGCGGTGCGCTCCGCCAGCGAGCGGTCCTTGCCGTAGCGGGCCCGAACCGTCGCGTCCGACAGACCCGCGTGGAAGCGCGCCATCGCGGGCTCGTCTTCGGGGCGGATGGGCCGGACGGTGATCGCGACACCGTCGTCGGTGGCGGCGTCACGCAGGTACTCGTGCGGGTAGGGGCGGATGGCCAGACGCGGCAGATCCGCGTCCGCGATGGACGCGGGGTGGAGCACCACGCGCGCATCCAGCGCGATGACGCGCTCAGGCGACGCGAGCAGCGGGTTGATGTCGATCTCCGCAATGCGCGGCTGCTCGGCCACAAGCTCGCTGAACCGCACCAGCAGGGCCGCGAGCACCTCGCGGTCAATCGGCTTGCGCCCGCGCACGCCCCGGAGCGCGTGGCTGATCGTCGTCTCGTCGATCAGGTGCTTCGCCAAGGTGGTGTTGAGCGGCGGCAGGGCAAGCGCCCGGTCCTTGAACACCTCAACCAGCTGGCCGCCCATGCCAAACAGCAGCACGGGGCCAAACTGGGGATCGGGCGACGAGCCAACGATCAGCTCGTAGCCGGTCCAGTTGATCATCGGCTGGATGGTGACGCCCTCGAAGTGCTCCTCGCCAACTTTCTCCGCAACCGAGGCGCGGATGCGCTTGAACGCGTCGCGCACCTGGTCGGGATCGCGCAGGTTCAGCACCACGCCGCCCACGTCGGTCTTGTGGGTGATCGTCCGGCTCAAGAGCTTCGCCACCACCGGATAGCCGATGGCGTCAGCCGCGGCCACCGCGTCA
>JANYAA010000006.1 GCA_025355255.1 Chloroflexota bacterium
CAAGGCGACGCTCGAGGCCCTCGAGCGGGGCAACCTGTTCCTCATTCCCCTCGATGACCGGCGCCAGTGGTACCGCTATCACCACCTGTTCGCGGACGTCCTGCGGGTGCGCCTGCTGGACGATCAACCCGGTCTGGCGTCGGAACTGCACCGACGGGCCTGCGAGTGGCACGAGACGCACGGCGACCGCCCCGAGGCCATCCGCCACGCCATGGCCGGCGGGGATCTCGGACGGGCGGCGGACCTGGTGGAGCTCGCCGTACCGGCGACGGTGCAGCAGCGAGGAGAGGCGACGCTGCGCCAGTGGCTTGAGGCGCTCCCCGACGAGATCCTCCGGTTCCGGCCTGTGCTGAGCAACGCGTACGCGGGGACGCTGCTCTCCCGGGGCGAGGTCAAAGGCGTCGAGCAGCGGCTTCAGGACGCAGAGCGCTGGATCGGGGCCGCAGCGGGAGCGTACGGGGCGCCGGCCGAAATTGACCAAATGGTCGTCGTGGACGACGTGGCGTTTCGGCAGCTGCCGGGCTCGGTCGCCGTGCACCGAGCCGGCCAGGCGCGGATCCTTGGTGACGCTGCCGGAACAGTCCTCCATGCGCGGCGCGCGTTCGACCTCGTGGGCGACAACGACCACCTGGCTCGTGGCGGCGCGGCCGGACTCCTCGCGCTCGCCTCATGGGCATCTGGAGACCTCGAGACGGGAGCCAGCTGGTATGGCGCTGCGATGACGAGCCTCGAGAAGGCTGGCCACCTCTCGGATGTCATCGGGTGCGGGCTCGCCTTGTCCGACATCCGGCGTGCACAGGGTCGGCTTGGAGAGGCGCTGGGCATTCTTCAGCGCGGGCTGGCGCTGGCCACCGGGCAGGGTGGCCATGTGCTGCGCGGCGCGGCCGACATGCATGTGGGGATCAGCGTGATCCTCTATGAGCGGGACGACATCGACGGCGCCCGCCGACAACTGCTCAGCGCGGACGAATTGGGCGAAGACAACGGGCTGCCGCAGAACCCGTACCGGTCGCGCGTCGCCCTTGCCGCCATCCGGCAGGCGAAGGGCGATCTGGACGGGGCGCTAGGACTGTTGACCGACGCCGAGCGCAGGTACGTCAACGACTTCTCACCTGATGTGCGCCCCGTGGCGGCGGTGAAGGCTCGGGCGTTGATTGCCCAGCGGCGCTATGCCGAGGCTGGCGATTGGGCTCGTGAACAAGGTCTTGCCGATGCCGACGACCTCACCTACGTCCGCGAGTTCGAGCACATCACCCTCGCCCGCCTCTTGCTGGCGCAGGCTCAAGGTGACCGTTCCGAGCCTGCGATCTTGGGAGCTGCACACCTTTTGGAGCGCCTGTTGGACGCTGCCGAGCAGGGTGACCGGCGCGGGAGCGTCATCGAGATCCTGGTCCTGCTGGCAATCGCCCGCCGTGCGCTCGAGGATGGGCCGGGTGCCCTAGCGACGCTGGCGCGTGCGGTGGCCACGGCTGAGCCTGAGGGGTATGTCCGAACCTTTTCCAACGAGGGTGCTCCGGTTGCGGCCCTGTTGACATCGGCGGCCAAGCAGTCCAGCGCGCCGGCCTATGTTCGTCGTCTGCTGTTGGCCTTTGCTCCTGCCGATGCGCAGCGGCCCGCCAGACAGCCCCTGATTGAGCCTCTCAGCGAACGAGAGCTGGACGTCCTGCGGCTCCTCGCTAGCGATCTGGACGGCCCGGACATCGCGCGCGAGCTCTATGTGTCCCTCAACACGCTGCGGACGCATACGAAGAACATCTTCACCAAGCTCGGCGTCAATAGCCGTCGCGAAGCGGTCCGGCGGGCTGGCGAGCTAGGCCTGCTGCCCCAGTCGCAGTCCGGCTGAACTGGCGGGTCCCGACACCTTCACCCGATGCATCACCACATGTGGTGATGCGGGCTCACCACTCACGCTCCCACCTTGAGCTTGCACGAACGCACAGCGGCCCTCGCCGATGCGATCGATCCAGACCGGCTCAGCACAAGGAGCGTTATGCGTGAGACAAGCAACCCGCACGAACCCGGACGCTACGAGATCCGCGTCCAAGGCCACCTCAACGGCCGGTGGGCCGCATGGTTCGACGCGCTGAGCCTCAGCCGCGAGACCGACGGCACCACCGTCATCAGCGGCCCCATCGCCGACCAGGCCGCCCTCCATGGCCTGCTCCAGAAGGTCCGCGACACCGGTCTCCCGCTGATCTCGGTGATCTGCGTCGAACCTGATCCCGCAAGCCGCTGACCGGGCAACGGCCCGGCGTCCACCCACAGGCTGGGTTCCCAGCGTCCCTCACCCTTGAAGGAGTCGGCAATGACCGCATCGCGCAAGTCCGCGCTCGCCGTTGGCGTGCTGTTCATCCTCACGTTCATCACGTCGATTGGCGGCGTGCTCGCCTACGGGTCAATCCTGAGTGATCCCACCTATGTCACCGGCGCCGGCCCCGACACCCGCGTGTTCGTGGGAGCCTTCCTCGAGCTGCTGCTCATCCTCACCAATATCGGCTGCGCCACCGTTCTGTTCCCGATCCTCAAGCGCCAGAACGAGGGTCTCGCGCTCGCCTATGTCGCGGCGCGCGTCGTCGAGTGCACCTTCATCCTGGTGGGCCTCCTCAGCGTGCTGGCCATCACCACGCTGCGCCAGTCGGCGACGGCCGCCGATGGGGGCTCGCTCATCACTGTCGGCAAGGCGCTGCTCGCCATCCATGACTGGACCTTCCTGTTTGGCCCGGGAACTGTTGACGGCGTCGGCACGGGGCTGATCCTCGGCTGGCTGATGTACAAGTCCGGCCTCGTCGGGCGGCGCACGGCACTGATCGGCGTCGTTGGTGGTGTCCTGCTGGCCACGTCCGGGGTCGCAGTGCTCTTGGGTGTAATCCCGCGCGGCGGCGCCGTGCAGGGCATCATGACCATCCCGGAGGTCATCTGGGAGGCGTTCCTGGGCCTGTACCTCACGTTCAAGGGCTTCAAGCCAGCCCCGGCCCTCGTCCTCGCGAGCCCTGAGCAGTCGATCGTGCCGGCCTACGCCGTGAAGGCTGGTGCGGCATGACCGCCATCCGCGAGCAGACGGTCGGGGCGCGGCCCCCGCTGTCGGTCCGGGTCGCCTGGGTGGGACACCGCGCCCTCTACCGCCTCAGCGGTGGCCGCCTAGGCCTCACCCGGCCGGAGACAGGCAGCAAGTTCGGGATGCTGCGCCTCACGACGATTGGGCGTCGCTCGGGTCAGCCGCGGGTCACGATGATCGGGTACTACGGGGACGGCGAAGACCTCGTGACCATGGCGATGAATGGCTGGGCCGATACAGATCCCGCTTGGTGGCTCAACCTCCAGGCGAGCCCCGACACGACCGTGGATCTGCCGGACGGTCCGCGAAGCGTGCGGGCCCGACCGGCGACCGGGGCGGAGCGCGAGCGGCTGTGGGCCAAGTTTCGCGGTTACCCTGGCTGGGGCAAGGACCTCGACGCGCTGGCTGCGGGCCGATCCATTGCGACGGCGGTGGTTGTCCTTGAGCCTCGGCCAGAAGCGGTCACGGCGCAGCCATGACGACGATCGCCCAGACCCGGTCGGCTGGCGCCGGCTCAGCGCGCCGGCTCCGGCGCCGCCACCTCTGGCTGATGCCGGGACTCGGCCTCGCGCTCGTCGCCAGCACGCAGGCCACCCATCTGGGCGTCGGGCTGGCTCCACTGCTCCTGTTCGGGATCGTGCCTCACCTCACCGTCCTGGCGGGCATCGGCCAGCCCCACCGGAAAGGCCAGCTGGGTCCGCGCGCTGTCCCGACGTTCAACCTGATGCACCAGCCGCTCCTACCGACGGCGGTGTTCGGTCTGGCCGCCACCGGCTTCCTCCCGCCGTTCTGGCTGGTGGGCGCACTGACGTGGCTCGGCCACATCGTGGTGGATCATGCTCTCGGCGATGGCATGCGGGGCGCGGAGGGCTTCCTTCGAACGCGCGCCACAAGCTAGCCCCCAGTCCGAGGCGCACCCGTGCACGTTCGGGCATCGGTCACCGGAGCACAATCGCGAAACCCGGCCCCCACGGCCGGGTTTCGTGCTGATCGAGCTCACTCGATTCGCCTGCGGGCGCGAAACCCGCACTGCGGGCGGGACAGCGGAAACCGCAGATGTACGATGCAGGCCGCGCACCGAGGTGACGTTCGCGTCCTGCCGTCCTCAAACGACGTCCGGCCTTCGTCTGGCGCCGTCGAAGGCCATAGATGACGTCCCCTGTCGCCTCACGTGGAAGGCACCGTCGGACGATGCTCTCCACGGCGGTCGCCGCCCTCCTGGTCGTCGCCTCCTGCTCCGCGCCGCCAACGACGCCGTCCGCGGCAACTGCTGGCACAGCCGCGCCCAGCGGCGCAGACGCGACAGCCTCGCCCGCGGGTCCCAGCACCGGCCCAGCCGACCGGAGCGCCCCGTCAAGCGGCTCGCTCATCGCCGCTGCCGAGCAGGCTGGAACCATCGACCACGACACGGCGCTCGTGGACCAGCTCATGGCCGCGCTGGACTACGCAAGCCTCCCGGCGGCCTACCAGAGCGCAAACCCGGCCGAGGCAGACGCAACCACGATTCTGGCGGAGCTGACCGGTCGGCTCGGCAAGCTGGCGCCGGATCTGGCGGCAAAGGTGGCGCCCTTACTTCCTGCGCCCCGATGACCCGGCAAGCTTCTGGCAGAAGCGCCTCACGCACACGGCCGCATCGGGCGACATCCGGCTTGCGGCGTACGCAGACGTCACGCCGATGGAGTATGTGGATGCGGACACCTCGCCCGTCCGCGTCTGGTACGCCACCCCGCTGGGCACCTCGGAACGCGCGCTCGCGGTCCCGTTGGCTGACGAGATTGACGCCAGCCACATGTGGGACAAGGAGAAGGCGGCGATGCTGGGCCACGAGCCATGCGCCGACAACTCGCTCACCCACAGCGGCGGCAGCAGCCGTCTCGACATCTACATCGTCTACCCGGTCACGGGCCTGGACTTTGGCGGCCGGGACGGCAACCTGCAGCGCACGGACCCGCAGACCGCCGAGGTTTCAACGGCCAACGGCGTGACCACGCTGGACGGCCCGGGCGACAACAACTGCAACGGGGCCAGCCACGTGATCGTCAACGGCGGTCTCGACTTCGAGCACCTCAAGAGCACCACCGCCCACGAGCTGTTCCACGCATTCCAGTTCAGCTTCAGGAACTCGGAGCTGCCAGACCACAACTGGTGGTCGGAGGCCAGCGCGACCTGGGCGAAAGACCTCGTCTATCCCAAGCAGAACTTCGAGCAGGAATACCTCGCCAACTACAGGTCGGCGGTGGCAGGCCCGGAGGGGCCACTGGACAACAACATGGGGCAGGCCGCGTACGGCGCGTACATCTGGGCGTTCTATCTAGACCAGGTGTCGGGCGACCCCACCGGCACCGCCATCGGCACCCTGTGGAAGGCCAGCGAGACCGTGGCACCCATCAAGGCGATGACCGCGCTCCCGGGCTGGCTCGACCGGTTCAAGGAGTTCGCGCTCTGGAACTGGAAGTACAAGTCGGGCACGAAGGTTGAGGATTGGACGGGGCTGGGCGACAGGTCCATCTGCGTGAACCGCGACGACCTCCAGCAGGTGGACCTTGTCGTGAGCAACAGCAAGGCCGTGCCCGGGGCGGATGACGTCGAGGGCGACATCACGATTGAGGGCCTGGCGACGGGCTGCTCCACCGGCCACTACAGCATCGACGTGACCAACGTGGGCGCCGGCCACCACGAGGGTCCCGGCCACCACGAGGGCGACGGCCTGGTGGAGTGCGGCGTCGGCGGCGGTGTCTGGGCCGTTGGCGGGGTGTACTTCCCCAACGACCCGGACGCGCCCAACCGCGACATCGCCGCCTTCGACATCGTCACCACGCCCGGGCACGAGTGGGTGCAGATGACCGTCACGCACCCCACAACGGACGCCCCCTACACCTGGTCCGTGATGCCAGTCTTCCGGGGAACGTTCTCGTTCACGACCAACAATGCGGTGCGCCCCTGGACCATCAAGGCCGTCGCCGATGACCCATCCCAGCACATCGTGATCAACGCCACGTGTTCGCTGATGGAAGGCGGCTAGACGCCGGGACCGTCCGCCGCGACAGTCTGGCGCTGGTTCGCGAATGCGGCACGAGGCCGATATGATCCGCGCTCCGGGAGAGCCGCACGCCGCCTGACGGCGAGCGATCCCGCTGGAGGAGGCTGAGGGCATGGAATCTAAGCGCCATCGAGGTTGGCGCGGGGCAGCGCTCATCGCGACCATCGCCATCGTGGCGACGGCCTGCGGCAGCTCAACCGCCACCCCCGCGCCCACCAGCGCTGCACCCACCGTCGCCGCCACCGCGGCGGCTACCGGGGCCACTCCGACGGACTCCGCCCAACCATCAGCCACGGCGGCCGGCCAGCCCAAGATGGGCGGCAAGATCGTCACCGCCATCGAGGGCGAGCCCGCGTCCGTTGACCCGGCGTTTGATTACGACTTCGTCTCAGGCCTCGCCACGGACAGCATCACCGAGCCGCTGCTGGTCTTCTGCGAGAAGGACACGAAGGTCTGCCCCAACCTGGCTGAGTCCTACACGGTCAGTTCGGACGGCCTGACCTACACCCTCAAGATCCGCCAAGGCGTCAAGTTCTCCGACGGCTCCCCCATGACCGTCGAGGACGTCGTCTTCAGCCTGAACCGCATCCGGGACCCCAAGCTCGCGTCATACGTGGGCTGGATGCTGGCGAAGGTCAAGGACGTGCAGGCGCCCGACGCCTCCACGGTGGTGATCACGCTGACCGAGCCGGACGCGCTGTTGGAGTACGCGCTTGCGTCCACGGCCGCGCACGTGGTCAGCAAGGCGTTTGTGACCAAGGCCGGCAAGAACTACGGCACCCCCGCCGTGGGCTCGCTTGGCACGGGTCCCTTCACGCTGGCCGAGTGGAAGACCGGCGACTACCAGCGCCTGGTCCGCAACGACAACTATTGGAACAAGGCCAACGGCGGCCCGTATCTGGACGAGATCACGATCAAGATCCTGCCGGAGCCCACGACGCGCGTCGCCGGCCTCCAGACGGGCGAAATCGACTACCTGATCAACAACGTC
>JANYAA010000020.1 GCA_025355255.1 Chloroflexota bacterium
CGGTAGGGGCGGGGCAAAAACTGCGACTTTCGCTTGCCCGCCAGAGTGCAGAAACTGCCCCGTGTCCAATGGCGCTGTTGAGGCTCGTGAGGAAGAGATCGTCCCGTCGCGGGTGTGCGGACCGGCGTCAAGGGCGACCTATGAGCCGCGGATGCCGTCGCAGGGTGTGGTGTACCAGGTGGTGCGCGATCACTTCGAAACCTTCCGCGCACAGGCCGCCGGTCTGCGCGACGGGGAAGGGCTGACCCGGTTCGTCGAGCAGGAGTTTCGCGCGTTGCTGCGCTGCGGATGCCTGGCCGGCTGCTTCGCGCGCTTCCGCTGTGATGACTGTGGGCTTGATCGGCTCGTCCCGTTTTCGTGTAAAGGCAGGGCGGTCTGTGCCGGTGCGGCAGTGGGTGCTGACGCTGCCGCCTCGGCTGCGCTACCGGCTGGCGTGGGATCACGACCTCTGTCGCGCGGTCGTGGGTGTCTCGGTTCGGACGGTCCTCGGCTTCCTGCGGCACGTGGCCCGCCTGGCTGGCGTGGTGGACGGGCGCGGCGGAGCGGTCGCGATCGTCCAGCGCTTTGGCGGGGCGATGAATCTGAATGTACATGCCCACGCCCTCGTCATCGATGGGGTGTTTGCCAGACACGGCGCGGACGTGCGCTTCTGTCCCGCCCCGTTGCTCACGGCGGCGGATGTCGCGGATGTCCTCGCGACGATCGTGCCGCGCGTCAGGTGCCTGCTCGAACGGCGGGGCCTCGGAGACGGCGACGAGGGGGCGAGCGCGGCGGACGAGTGGGCAGAGGACGCGCCGGTGTTGGCCGGTATGGCGGGGGCGTCCGTGCAGGGGATGTTCGCGCTCGGCCCCCGGGCGGGCAAGCGCGCGCGTCCCTGCGGGGCGGTGCCGGTCGAGGACCAGGAACGCGAGGACACGGTGCCCGGATCCGGGCGCTGCCACGCGCGCCAGGAGGGGTTCGACCTCGAGGCCGGCGTGAAGGTCGCGGCCGACCAGCGGGGCCGGCTCGAGCGGCTCTGCCGGTACGCGTTGCGGCCGACCGTCGCGCAGGACCGGCTCCACCTGACGGCCGAGGGGCAGGTCGTGCTGCAGCTCCGGCACCCGTGGTCGGATGGCACCACCCACCTCCTGTTGGATCCCCTCGAACTGCTGGAGCGGCTGGCCGTCCTGCCCGTTCGACTTCGCTCAGGGCACCCCGAGCGGAGTCGAGGGGTGATCCCGCGACCCCGCATCAACCTCATTCTGTATCAGGGCGTCCTCGGGCCACGGGCGGCGTGGCGGTCGCTCGTCGTGGGTTTCGGGAACACCGCCAATCGCCGCGAAGTCCACACCACCGACGCACCCACGGCCGCAGAGAGCGTCGACGGCGGCGAGGCCATCACCACCGACGCACCCACAGCCGGAGCGCGCGTCGACTTCGGTGAGGCCATAGCCACCGAGCCCGCGCCCGATCCGCCCCGCGGGCGTGAGGGGCGACCGCCCCGCGAGGAGGCACGGCTCTGGGCGGACTTGATGCGTCGGACGTTCGGGATCGACGTCCTGGCCTGTCCGCGTTGTGGCGGGCGCTTCCGGCTGATCGCGCTGATCGAAGAGGCGGCGGTGATCGAGCGCTTTCTGCGCCATCTGCACCTGCCCATCGAAGTCCAAACGCCGCGTCCAGGGCGGGCACCGCCCCTCGACGAGGCTCGGGGCGCCCTGAGCCGGGTCGAAGGGCGCCGCTGCTCGAGACCCGCTTGTTCAACCAGGACACGGATATCGCTGTATTCGACTCACACGCGTGATCGCCGCGCCCACGGGCCGCGGTGCCGGAGGTCCGCGCGATTGGCGTGCGGACGACGGTCGTACGAGCCGTACGCGTTGCCACTGAGGAGGGTCAGCGCGAATGTCGCGCGCATGTCGTTGACAACGCCGCCCCAGCGGCCATAATGGGCCCTGTGTCTGGGGCTCGGAGGGGGCGCCCACGGCGTCTGATAGCGGCGGTTATGTTGACCTGCAGCAGCGGCAGGCGAGCGGAGACCGCTAATCCGTCCT
>JANYAA010000090.1 GCA_025355255.1 Chloroflexota bacterium
CTCGGCGACGCGGAGCTCGCGCGGCTTGGTGTGCGCATCCTTGACTGGCTCATCGAGGTCCAGACCGCACCCGACGGGCACTTCAGCCCCATCGGGAACCACGGCTGGTGGCCTCGATCGGGCGATCGAGCGCGGTTTGACCAGCAACCCATCGAGGCGACGACGATGCTCGTCGCGGCTGAGGCGGCCTGGCGCGCCACCGGGAGGGACCACTACCTCGCGGCGGCCGAGGCGGCATACGGCTGGTTCCTCGGTCGCAACGACCTTGGGCTTGCCCTCGCGGAGCCGGAGCGGGGCGGCTGCTGCGACGGTCTTGACGAGCCCGGGGTGAACCCCAACCAGGGCGCCGAATCGACGCTCATGTGGCTGACGTCGCTTGAGCATCTGCGGGGTCTCCGCGAGGTGGCCGCCGCCGATGCCGCCCGCGCCGCTCCGGCCTACGCCACACAAGGATGACCGGCATGGACCAGCTCTTCCGACGCTCCGCCAACAACCCCATCATTCGGGCCGAGGACCTGCCCTACCCGGCGAACACGGTCTTCAACCCGGGCGCTGCCCGGCTGGCCACCGAGACCATCCTGCTGCTGCGTGTCGAGGATATGCGGGGCATCTCGCACTTGCAGGTGGCCCGCAGCTCAGACGGCGAGAGCGGCTGGAGTTTTGACGACGAGCCGCTGCTGCGGCCCAACGAGCACCACCCCGAAGAGATCTGGGGCTGCGAAGATCCGCGCTTGACCTGGCTGCCGGAGCGCGAGGAGTGGGTGATTGCCTACACCGCGTTCAGCCGCCGCGGACCGCTCGTGTCGCTCGCATTCACGCGTGACTTCCGCGAGGTTCGGCGCCTCGGTCCCACCATGCCGCCTGAGGACAAGGATGCGGCGCTGTTCCCCCGCCGGTTCGGCAAACGCTGGGCGATGATCCACCGGCCCTCCCCGCTGCGGGGTGGCGCGCACATGTGGATCTCCTTCTCGCCGGACATGCGCCATTGGGGAGACCACGAGCTGATGCTTGAGGCCCGCGACGGCGCCTGGTGGGACGCCGGCAAGATCGGCCTTGGGCCGCCGCCGCTGGAGACGTCCGAGGGCTGGCTGGTGATGTACCACGGGGCGCACCAGACGGCGTCCGGGCCCATCTATCGGGCTGGGCTCGCCCTCCTGGACCTCGAGGATCCCAGACGGGTGATCCGCCGGAGTGCTGACTGGGTTCTTGGCCCGTGCATGCCGTACGAGTTGGCGGGCGACGTGTCAAAGGTGGTGTTCCCCGGCGGGTGGGTCCACGACGAGGCGACGGGTCTGCTGTCGCTCTACTACGGGGCGGCCGACACGTCGGTTGCGCTCGCCACGGCGGCCTTCTCGGACGTGATGGCGGTCATCATGGCCGCGCCGCTGCGCTCGCGCCGACACTGGGAGGACGGGGACCGCACCTAGCACCTGTTCCGCGTTCGGGCTCCGAAGGGGAATGGCGTCGCGTCGTGGAACCGTTGTCCCCTGTGCAGGGACGGCCGAACGCGCCCGGGACCCCTGCGGTGGACAGCCCCTGAACACCCGCGGTACGATGCTTCACATGACGTTGAACATCTACACGCGACGAAGCGCCGCATGACGCTCCCCGACCGCACGACCATGCTGCGCGAGCTCGTCGATGAGCTCGCGTTCCGCAACCCCATGCGCAAGATGCATGCGATGCGCCACTGGCCCTCGGGCCGGCTGAGCCTCGTCCACCTCAACGTCCTGATGCTCCTTGACGAGGACGGCCCGATGCCCATGCGCGGGCTGGCCGAGGCGCTCGACGTCTCGCAGGCCAGTGCCACCGGCATCGTGGACCGCATGGAGCAGCGTGGTCTGGTGGTCCGCGAGCGTGACGACCAGGATCGTCGCATCGTGCGCGTCGGCATCACCGACGAGGGCCAGGCGCTGATCGCCGGGCTTGCCGCAGAGCGCCGTGACCACGTGGCGGAGATGGCTGACCGCCTCACCGATGACGAGCTTGCGGGGCTACTTGTGGGCTTGCGCGCCTTCCGGCGCATCCGCGACGAATTCCACAGCCAACCCCACGGAACCGACACCCCATTGCCAACCCCGACCCCTACACCGGAGACCGCTCGATGATCGCCGTCATGCGCAGGTACCTCGCGCCTTACAAGGTGCCCATCGCGATCGTGATGGTCCTGCTCCTCGTGCAGGCCATCGCCAACCTGTACCTGCCCGAGCTCAACGCGGACATCATCAACAACGGCGTGGCCAAAGGCGATACGGACTATATCGGCCGCACCGGCGGCTTCATGCTCATCGTCACGTTTGCCCTGATGCTCGCGGCCATGGTGTCCGTCTACCTGTCCGCCAAGATCGCCATGGGCTTTGGACGAGACGTGCGCAGCGGGCTCTTCCGCAAGGTGGAGACGTTCAGCCAGGTAGAGGTCAACCACTTCGGCGCGGCCAGCCTCATCACGCGCAACACCAACGACGTGACCCAGGTCCAGCAGGTGGCCCTCTTGGGCCTCAACATGATGATCTCGGCCCCGATGATGGTCATCGGCGGGCTCGTCATGGCCCTCCGCCAGGACGTCCCGCTCTCGGGGATCCTGCTGGTGATCGTCCCGATCATGGGCGTCCTCATCGGCAGCGTCATGAGCCGCGCCATCCCGCTGTTCCAGGCGATGCAGAAGAAGATCGACCGCATCAACCTGGTCATGCGGGAGACGCTCTCCGGCGTCCGGGTCATCCGCGCGTTCGTCCGCACCAAGCACGAGGAGGCCCGGTTTGACGAGGCGTCCGCCGACCTCATGGACACGTCGCTCCGGGTCAACCGCCTGTTCGCCATCACGATGCCGGCGCTCATGGCGATCATGAACCTGAGCACCGTGGCTGTCCTGTGGCTGGGCGCCTACCGCGTGGACAGCGGCGGCATGCCGATTGGCAACCTGACCGCGTTCCTGCAGTACATCATCCAGATCCTGTTCGCGATCATGATGGCCACAGTCATGTTCGTCATGGTCCCGCGCGCAGCCGTGTCGGGCGTGCGCATCCGGGAGGTCCTGGACATGGACCCGTCTATCAAGGACCCGGTCGCTCCGGTATCCCCGCCGCGCACGGGCCGGGTTGAATTCCGCGACGTGGCGTTCCACTACCCGGGCGCCGAGGAGCCCGTGCTGCGCGGGATCAGCTTCAAGGCGAACCCCGGTGAGACCACGGCAATCGTCGGCTCCACGGGCTCCGGCAAGACGACGCTGATCAACCTGCTGCCGCGCTTCTACGACGCGACCGGCGGCACCGTCCTTGTGGACGGCGTGGACGTGCGGACGATGGACCGCCAGGACCTCTGGCACCGGATTGGCATGATCCCCCAGAAGGCGTTCCTCTTCAGCGGCACCGTGGCCAGCAACCTGCGCTACGGCGACGAGCAGGCCGACGAGCCGGCCCTGTGGTCAGCCCTAGACATCGCGCAGGGCAAAGAGTTCGTCACCGAGATGGCGGAGCAGCTCCAGGCGCCCATCGCGCAGGGCGGCACCAACGTCTCGGGCGGCCAGCGACAACGCCTGGCGATCGCCCGTGCCCTGGTGAAGCGGCCCGAGATCTATGTGTTTGACGACAGCTTCTCCGCGCTGGACTTCCGCACCGATGCCCGCCTTCGCGCGGCGCTGGCCCGGGAGCTTGGCGGAGCGACGGTGATCATCGTTGCCCAGCGGGTGGGCACCATCCTCCACGCGGACCAGATCGTGGTCCTTGAAGACGGGAGGGTGGCCGGCATCGGCACGCATGACGAGTTAATGAAGACCTGCGAAACGTACCGCGAGATCGTGCTGTCCCAGGTCACCGAGGAGGAAGTCGCATGAGCGGCCCGATGGGTGGCGGCGGTTTCGGCCGCTCGATGGCCGGTGGCCAGGGCGGACGACCGGCAGGCGGCCCAAGTCGGCCGGCAGGCGGCCCAGGTGGGCCCGGCGGCCCCGGTGGGCCCGGCGGCGGCCCGCCCCACATGGGCATGATGATGCCCGTCGCGAAGTCCAAGGACTTCAAGGGCACGTTCCGCCGTCTGCTCGGCGAGCTCCGTCCGGAGCGCCCCAAGATCACGGCCGTGCTGGGCCTCGGCGTCGTGAGCGTCGCGATGGCCATCGTGGGCCCCAAGATGCTCGGCAACGCCACGAACATCCTGTTCGAGGGCGTCATCGGCAAGCAGCTCCCGGTTGGCATGACCAAGGAGGCGATCGTCGCCGGCCTCCGCGCCAAGGGCCAGGGCAACTTCGCCGACATGCTTTCCGGCATGAACGTCACGCCCGGTGTGGGCGTGGACTTCAACGCGCTGCTTATGATCCTCGCGGCCGTCGCCGGGATCTACCTGCTGAGCGCGGTGTTTGGCTGGGCCCAGAGCTACATCATGGCCGGCGTCACGCAGCGCACGGTCTACAAGCTGCGCGGCCGCGTTGACCAGAAGCTTGGCCGGCTGCCGCTGGCCTACTTCGACCGCGAGTCCCGGGGCGACATCCTCTCGCGCGTCACCAACGACATCGACAACATCAGCCAGACGCTCCAGCAGAGCCTCACCCAGCTGATCACCTCGCTGCTGACCGTGATCGGCGTGATGGTGATGATGCTCACGATCAGCCCCCTCCTCGCCGCAGTGTCCATCCTCGTGGTGCCGGCGTCGCTGGTGGTGACCGTCCTCATCGCCAAGCGGTCGCAGACACAGTTCAAGGCGCAGTGGGAGCGGACCGGCACCCTCAACGGCCACATCGAGGAGATGCACTCCGGCCACGCCGTGGTGAAGCTCTTCGGCCGCCAGCAGGAAGCCATCGATGAGTTTGACCGCCAGAACGAGGAGCTGTACCAGGCCAGCTACAAGGCCCAGTTC
>JANYAA010000104.1 GCA_025355255.1 Chloroflexota bacterium
TCGTCCAGCAGTCCGGCGGCCGCATTACGGTGCGTTCGTCGCCGGGCGCGGGCTCAACGTTCACCATCGAGCTGCCACATGTCAACGAGCCCGCAACTGTCGCGCCCGCGTCGTTGGAGCCGGCCGCGTGGGCCGCGGGCGAAGGCCCGGCCAAACCAGCCGCCGCGCGGAAACGAGTGCTCCTTGTGGAGGACGACGCCGCCGTCCGGATGCTGCTCTCCCGGCTGCTCACGCGGCTTGGCCACGAGGTCGTGCACGCGGGTTCCGGAGACGAGGCGATCGAGCTGATCGGACTGGCGGGGTCCATTTCGGCGGACCTGCTTGTGACGGACGTCCGCATGCCTGGCATGCAGGGACCGGACCTGGCATTCAAGCTCCGCGCAATTAGGCCAGACCTGCCGGTGCTGTTCGTCTCCGGGTATGCATCCGAGATCTCGCCCGAGCTCCTCGCGTTGCCGGGCACATGGGTTCTCAACAAGCCGTTTGAAGCCGACACGTTTGCGGCAGCGGTCAACCGCGCCCTGACGGCCTCGCCAGGCTAGGCCGTCAGGTGCTTTTGCTGCGCGATGCGGAGCTCATGACCGCCATCTTCGAGATGAGCGGCGAGGCCATCCTTGTCGCCGATGACTCGCGCCGATACGTTGCGGCCAACCCGGCCGCTTGCGAGCTGATCGGCCGCCCGCTCGCCGACGTGCTGCGCATGCGCGTTGGCGACTTGGGCCTGCGGGAGGATCGCCCACGGGTGGAGAAGGCATGGGCTGCGCTGATGGCCGACGGAGCGAAGACCGGCGAGAGGGTGCTCGTCCGTCCGGGAGGTGAGCGGCGGTATGCGGAGTACCGCGTCCGCGCCAACATCCGGCCAGGTTTGCACGTGTCGATGCTGCGGGACGTGACGGATCGAGTGCTCGCCGAGCGCGCCCTCGAAGCGGTGCAGGCCGGCCCGGACGCGCGGTACAGGCTCATCGCCGAGCACGCGAGCGACTTGGTCCTTCTGGTGTCCGAGAGGGGCCTCATCGAATGGGTGTCCTCGTCGGTGACCGCCGCCACCGGCTGGAACCCCGACGAGCTCGTTGGCCACACAACAGCGGCATTTCTTGACGAGAGTCAGCTTCTTGTGGTGGAGGAGCATCGGCGCAAACTGGCGCAGCGCAAGACGTTCCGCATCGAGATGCCGGTCTTGACGCGGCATGACGGGCCGCGCTGGATGGAGTTCACGATCAGCCCAGTTGCCGCCCCCGATGGCACTGATCCCGGCTGGGTTGGCACCGTCCGCGACATCCAGGCCCGCCGGGAGGCGGAGGAGGCGCTGCGGGTAAGCCGCGATCTGATGGCAGCGGTAATTGGCGCCACGGACGAGGCAGTCTACGCCAAGGACACGGTGGGTCGTTACATCCTGTACAACGCGGTTGCGGCCGGCGCTCTTGGCAAGACCGAAGGCGACGTCCTCGGCCGCGATGACACCGAGCTCTTCGCCCCGGATGAGGCCGCCGAGATCATCGCCCGCGACCGGGAGATTCTGGCGGCCGGCGTCACGCTCACGGTGGATGAGCACCTGACGCTGGCCGATGGCCGATCCCACTGGCTGCTGTCAACGAAGGGGCCCATCCGGGCTGCGGACGGCTCCCTCATGGGGCTCTTCGGAGTGTCGCGCGACATAACGGACCGAGTCGCCGCGGAAGAGGCACTGCGCCAGAGCGAGCGTCGCCTGCGCGAGCTCTATCAGGGGGTGGACTCCATCCTCTTCCACCGTGACGGCGACGATCCGAGCGTGGTGCTCAACCCATCCGCGGCACGCATGCTCGGGTATCCGGTAGACCGGCTGGGGGACCGCGCTTTCTGGGACAGCCTGGTCCATCCAGACGACATTGCGCGGGCTCACGCGGCCTGGGCCGCCGACCGGAGCGGCTGGGATATGCAGTACCGCCTGCGCCGGGCCGATGGCACATGGGTGTGGGTGCGCGACCGGGCCAACCGGACATACAACGAGGACGGCTCCGTCGAGCGCGTGTTTGGTTTCGTCAGCGACGTGACCGAGTTCCACGCCGTTGAAGAGCAGCTCGCGCGGGCCAACCGCCTCGAGAGCCTCGGTCGGCTGGCGTCGGGTCTCGCCCACGACTTCAACAACGTGCTGGTGGGCATTGGCCTGATCGCCGACTGGATCCAGCACCACCCTGCCGATCCCGGCGTCTCGGAGGAGGCGCGCGGAATTATCGAGGCCACCGCGCGGGGGAAGCAGATGACGCGCGCGCTGCTGACCTTTGCCCGGGGCGGCACGGCGGCCAACCAGCGGACCAGCATCGCGGACTTCGTTCAGGAGAATGGCAGCCTCATGCAGCGCCTTCTCGGCCGGAGCATCGAGCTGTCAGTCCACACGGAGCAGGGTCTGCCGGAGGTGGACCTGGACCAGACCGGGTTCTCGCAGGTGCTCTTCAACCTCGCGGTCAACGCGCGCGACGCCATGCGCAACGGGGGCTCCATCCGGATTGACGTCGGCCAGACCGAGCTGTGCGGCGCAGCTGCGGCTTCCCTGGAGGTTGCGCAGGGGCACTACATTCACATTTCGGTCACGGACACGGGTTCGGGCATCGCGCCCGAGCTGCTGGACCGGATCTTCGAGCCGTGGGTCACCAACAAGGAGGGCGAGGGCACGGGCCTAGGCCTCGCCACGGCCTATGGGTTCGCCCGCGCCAACGGTGGCAGCATCACCGTCCAGACCGAGGTCGACACGGGAACCACGTTCCACCTGTACCTGCCCGTGAGGCAGCGGCCGGCCACCAGGGCGTGAGCGGAGCCGCGGGGTGCGGCCCTCCCCTACTTCATAACTACGAAGGCGTCGATGTCCACCCGTGGATGGCCGGCCGTGCCGACGAGCTGGAGCGTGATCGTGTGCTTGCCCGCCGTGAGCACGCCCGACTGCCAGGCCAGCACGCGGCCAAGGTTGGTGCCCGTCTTGTACAGGCTCACGGTGAGCTTGTACTTGCCGTCGATGTAGACCCTCACGGACCCTCGGGTGGGGCCTTTGATCGTGACGAAGCCGATGCGGCGGCCGGTGAACGTGTACGTGACGTAGGCGTTCCTGGTCCTGCTCCATTTGAGCGTGGTGCCAGAGGCCGATGCGGACTTGTAGAGGTACCAGGCGCCGCCGTACCTCACCAGCGATGAGCTCTGCTGCGTGATGCGGGGGGTCAGAGCGCCCGTTGCGGACGTAATGCAATTGCTCGTTGCGTCACAGGCTGTGACGCGGTAGTAGACAACTCCGGACGTGCGCATGGTGGTGGCGAGCGAGGTGGCCAGCGACTGTG
>JANYAA010000110.1 GCA_025355255.1 Chloroflexota bacterium
CGCGGCAGCGCGCCGCCCGACAGCGAGGTACCGGCGCCGCGCGGCACGATGGGCACGCCAAACTCCGCACACAGCGCCACCAGCGTCGCAACCTGCCCGGTGGTCTCCGGCTGCGCCACCGCCAGCGGCAGCCCGGTCGCAAGCCAGGCCGTCTCGTCTCGGCGGTGCGCCTCGCGGGCGCCAGGGTCGGTCAGCAGCCGGATAGCCGGTTCGCGGGCGGCGAGCGCTGCCAGCAGCCCGGGGCCGTCGCCGCGGTGGGAGCGGATGTCGGGCGCTGCTGGGGTCAGGTCGTCTCGGGGCATGGCGCGAGTATCGCCTGCGCGGCGCCCACGAGCATCCCCAACGCACGCGGCGCTACCATCGCGGCCATGTCCACATCGGTCCTCGTCCGCCTCGCAACACCCGCAGACGGGGCGGCCGTCGCCGCCGTCTACCGTCCCTATGTGGAGCACACACCGGTCTCGTTTGAACTGCGCCCACCCACGGCAGACGAGATGGCCGGGCGGATCACACGGCTGCTGGCGTACAGCCCCTGGGTGGTTGCCGAGGTGGACGGAATGGTCAGCGGCTACGCGTACACGAGCCGCTTCCGGGAGCGCCCGGCGTACGACTGGACCGCGGAGTCAACCGTCTACGTGGCCAGCGCGGCGCAGGGTTTGGGGCTGGGCCGGGCACTCATGGGCGCCGTGATTCGGATCCTGACCCTGCAGGGGTATCGCTCGGTGATCGCCGGCATCACCCTGCCCAACGACGCTTCGGTGGGGCTGCACGATGCGTTGGGCTTCACGCGCGTGGGCGCCTTCGACAAGGTGGGCTGGAAGGACGGGGCCTGGCACGGCGTGGACTTCTTCGCCCTGGAGCTGGCGCCGCGCGTCAACGGGGAGGCACCTGGCGCGCTTCGTCCGCTGCCGGAGCTGCTGGGAACGCCGGACCTGGCGCGCGCGATCCTCGGGACGAGCGGCTAGCGGTTAGCGGTCGCTTGGGCGGCGGCCGACCACCCACCACGTTGCCGGGAACAGGACCGCGGCCGCCAGCAGCTTGACGACGTCGGCGATGACGAAGGGCGCCAGACCCTTCGCGATGGCGTCACCGGCCGAGAGGCCCGCCGTAACGGCCAGCCAAGGCACACCGATCAGGTAGATCACAGCCGTCCCCAGCAGGGTCGCACCGATGGCGCCGCCAAAGCGCCGGTCCCAGCCGAGCTCTGCAAGCCTTCCGACGAGCGAGGCGGCCGCGATAAAGCCGAGCAGATACCCGCCGCTGGCCCCCAGCAGGACGGCAATGCCCCCGCGGCTCTCAGCAAACACGGGCAGGCCCAGGGCGCCGAGAAGGACATAGCCAAGGGCTGCAGTCGCCCCGCGCCGCAGGCCGAGCGATCCGCCAACGACCAGAACGCCAAAGTTGGTCAGCACGAACGGGACGGGGGTGCCGGGGATAGGGATCGCGACACGCGAGGCGAGGATCAGCAGCGCGATTCCCGCAGCCACCAGACCGCCGTGGCGGACGAGAGGCGACACACGCTCTCCAACCCGGACCGGGACGAGGAAGTCCGCGATCGTGAGCCCCTTCTCGGTGAGGGGAACCCGGACGAGCGATGGAACGGCGTAGGACATCGGTTCCTCGAGGTCAGCCTGCTGTGGGCCTTGACTGGCGCGAAGTCTACCCGGTCGCCGAGGCGGCGGTCACGCAATGGGGCAGCGCCGCGCGAACGGCCTACTCGCCGCGAACCGCGGCCACAATCGAGACCCGTCCCGCCATCCGGGCCGGCTGAAACGCCGCCACCATCGCGAGGACGATGCACGCGACGAACGCGGCACCCACCGTGGGCCAGGAGACGGACAGGTTGAGGCTGAGCCCGCCGTCGCCGACGCCGCTCAACAGGGCGCCGATCAGAAGCCCCGTGGCGCAGCCCATGAACCCGCCCACGGCGCCCAGGATGCCGGCTTCGATCAGCACGCTGCGCCAGACTTGGCGGCGGCTCATCCCGGCGGCTCGGAGCATGCCCAACTCGCGCACTCGCTGGCGTGTGTCCATCGACAGCGTGTTGACGATTCCGAGGCCTGCAATGGCCACCGCGGCGATCGCGAGGAGGTCCATCAGCCCGAACAGCTTGTCAAGCGAGTCGCCCACGGCGCCGGCGATTCGGGACGCGGGAGCCGCCGTGAGCGCGACCTGCGCGGCGAAGTCATCAACGAGGGGCTGCGCGGAGGCAAGCTTGGCAGGGTCGTAACGCACAACGATGGAGTCTGCACCCGCCACGCCGAGCTTGGCGAGTGCGTCACTCCAGCCCACGAGCACCGCGTCACCCGACCGGCCCGGGAATGACCGCACAACCAGACCCACCACCTTGAGGTCCAGCAGCCCGTTCGCGGACGCCACCTGGAGGCTGTCGCCCAGACCCACGCCCAGCTGGGCCGCCCGAGCAGACGGCACCACCACGGACCCGCCCGTGTCGAGCGCGCGCAGTGCGGTATCGCGGTCGCCCGCGGTGAAGGTGAGACGGCCGTCGGCGAGGAAGTCGGACCCGTGGATGGCCACCGCGTCCAAACGAATGCCGTTGCGGGCGACGTCAAACGAGGCCAGCGGTGTGACCCGGACAACGCCATCGATCTGGAGCAGCTGGCTCTCGATCTTGGAGCCGTCAAACGGGAACGGCGAAATGGCGCTCAGGACCTCGTTGCCGGGAACCACGTCGGCGAGCCAGGCCGTGGCCGCGAAGCGCGTGGTGGATGCGACCGAGGACAGGGCCACCACCATCGAGATGCCGGCCACCAGCGCGCCCGCGGTGAGGGCCGTGCGTCCCGGATCGCGACGGATGGCCGCCCGGGCGAGGCGCTCCTCAAATCCCGAGTAGAGGCGAAAGGGCAGGCCGCCGATGTGGGCGAGGGGCCCTAGCAGGGGCGGAATGATGAGGACGGCGAGCAGCAGGACCACGTTGATCAGCAGGGCGCGGAGCGGCACGCTGAAGCTGTTGGAGCCGCCGGGCAGGAGGAGGATGGACAGGCCCGCCAGGACAACCACAACGGCTATCAGCCAGCGCGCATGGGCGCGGACGAGGATCGCGGGGTCGGAGCGCGAGCGCAGGACCGCAACCGGGCTCACGCCTGCGGCGCGGCGCGCCGGCTCAAATGCGGCGACCAGCGTGATGGCGAGGCCCGCGATGGGACCGCCGGCGAGGACCAGCGGCGTGATCGCCGGACCCTCCAGGGTGGGTGAGCCTGCCGCGCGCAGCCACGCTGCGGTGAGGTAGCCGAGGCCAAGGCCAAGGGCCATCCCCGCGGCGGACCCGGCGAAGCCGAGCACCAGGCCCTGAAAGATGATGATGCGGACGACCTGGCCGCGCGATGCGCCAGCGGCTCGGAGCAGCCCAAGCTCCCGGACCCGCTCCACGACGGTCATCGCCATCGTGTTGAGGATGAGGATGGCCGCAGCGAACAGCGTGATGACCGCCAGAAGCCCCATGGTGGAGCGGATGTCGTTGGTGGTGCCGCGCAGTGTGGCCGCCGTGTCGCGGGGCAGCGTCACGACGTACGGCTCCACGTTGAGGGCCTGGCGGATGGCATCAACCACGCCCTCAGCGGTGGTGCCAGCGGCAATGGCCACGTCAATGCGCGTGATCCCCGCGAGGTCCGTTGGGGGATCCTGGCCGTCGCGGACGTTGAGCAGCTGGGCCGTGCGGATGGGGATCACAACGGTCAGGCCGGCGGAGCCAACCTCCGGGCCCGCCCCGGCGAGGATCCCCACGACGGAGACGTGCAACGGGGCGCCGGCGCCGAGGATGGCGAACTTGCTGCCCAGCGCGAGGCCGTGCGAGCGCGCAACCTGGTCCGTGACAAGGGCTTCAGCCGCGTTGTCGGCGGAGAGGCTGGCGCCGGAGCTCAGCGTCAGATCGCGGATGCGCGCCTCGCGCACGGGATCCACTCCGAGGACCGTCACCGGCAGGGACGAGGTGGGCCGGCCAGGGTCCGACGAGAGGTACGAGCGGCGCTCGATGGCCGGCGCCGTGAGCGCTACGCCGGGCACGGCCGACAGCTCGTCCAGCGTGGTCGACGACAGGCCGGTCTCGGCGAACGCAGACACACGCAGGTCGGACCGCCCGATCATGGATTCGACGGTTCTGGCCACTGAAGCGTCAAGTCCCGCGTTGACGCCGAGGGCCGCGACAAGCAGGCCGACGCCGAGGGCGATGCCCAGGATCGTCAGCAGGCTGCGTGCCGGGCGCGCCGCAAGCGATCGCCAGGCATAGCGGGTGAGGCCGCGCATGAAGGGCTAGAGCCCAAGCTGGGCGAGGCGCCCGATCAGCGGGGCTGCAGCATGGTCCTCCCGGCGGCCAAGATAGATCTCGTCGAGGACGCGGCCGTCCTCGATGACGAAGACGCGGTCGGCGTACGCGGCAGCCTTCGCATCATGGGTGACCAACACAACGGTTTGGCCGCGGTCGACGCAGGCGCGCCACAGGGCATTGAGGATGTCGAGGCCGGTGGTGAAGTCGAGGTTGCCGGTGGGCTCGTCCGCGAAGAGCAGCGCGGGTCGGGTGACCATGGCGCGGGCCACCGCAACACGCTGCTGTTCGCCAGCGGAGAGCTGGTCCGGCTTGTGGCGCTCCTTGCCGGTCAGCTCCACGGAGGCGATCACCTCCTTGATCCGCGCCGAGAGCTCCGCAGACTTGGGATCTTGTCCGGCAATCGTGAACGGCAACGCAACGTTCTCGGTCACGTCGAGCAACGGCACGAGGTTGAATGACTGGAAGACGAAACCCGTGCGGTCACGGCGCAGCTTGGTGGCTTGCGAGTCGTTGAGCCGCGAAATCGGCTCACCCTCAATGAAGACCTCCCCCTCGCTGGGCTGGTCCAGACCGCCGAGGACCTGGAGCAGCGTGGACTTGCCCGAGCCTGAGGGGCCCATGAGCGCCACAAACTCGCCAGGCATCACCGCAAACGAGACCCCGCGGACGGCATCAACGGTCTCGCCGGGCATCGCGTAGTGCTTGGTGACGGCTCGCGCCTCGAGGATCGGCTGGAGGCCGCCCGGGCGGGATGCGGTGTGCGCGTCGGCGCCGGGGGCCGGGGTCTGCTGCGCGGTCATGCGGTGACGGGCCTCGAGCTTGTGGGGACCGATGACAGGTGGTGCTTCGGCGGTCGTGCCGTGACTAGTGTGCCCGGACGGCGGTTCCCGCGTGCAGCGGGGCCGGGGCAGCCTTGTACCGGGCGGGCGGCGACGGCCATGGCGCTACCAGCCGAAGAACCGCGCGAAGATCGCGTGGAGGAGCGACTCGACGAGGTTCACGTCTGCTGGCGGATCCACGATCTGGTAGTTGCCAAGTGGGATCACGCCGGCCCACGGTGCCAGGGTTGGGCGGGCCACCGCGGGGATGGGTGCGGACGTCGGCGACGGTGTGGGCATGGAGGTTGGCGTGAGCGTGGGCGACGGTGTGGGCTCCGCAGTGGGCGACGCCTCGGGTGTGGGCTCCGCCGTGGGCGACGGTGAGGGCGTCGGCGAGGGCGTCGCCGTGACGACGGCCGTTGGCCTCGGGGCGGGTGTTGCGCCCGGCTTCGGGGTCACGACGGGCCTCGGCGCCGCGGTCACCGTCGGTCTGGGGGTGGGCTTCGGCGTGGGCGCCGGGGTCGGCTTCGGCGTGGCCGCGGGCGTCGGCGTGGGCGCGGGCGTCGGCTTCGGCGTGGGCGCGGGGGTGGGGGTCGCGCTGCAGCTCTGCGAGAACAGCACGGCCCAGACGTACTTGTCGCCGGCGGTGCGGTAGGCGCCCGCTGCCACCACGTCCCAGCCGGTGCCCATGATGTTCTGGCGGTGCGCCGTGGAGTTCATGAACTGGTTGAAGATCCAGTTCGTCACATCGGTCTCGCTGGCGCCCGGCCACGTCACGGTGCCGATGTTCTCGCCAGCAACGTTGAAGCAGTAGTTGTACTGGTACTGCATGTACCAGAAGACGTTGTGGGTTGTGCCCAAGATGGTGTGCGAGAGGTAGTTGCGGTCCGCCATGTCCTTGGCGCGCCAGCGCGCGATCACCAGCAGGTCTGTGTCCAACGTCAGGGCTCGCAGGCCACCCGACACGCGTGCTTGGTTCTGCTGCTGGATCAGGGAGGCTTCCGACGTGGGGCTAAATGTATCGACCGTCCACGCAAACGCCGGGACAGCGCTGATCAGGCTGCCAGCGAGGAGCGTGAACACCAGGACGACGGTCGCGCTGAGGCGACGGGCGGCGCCGCGGGTTCCCTTGTCGTGTTGGGACGTCCAGATCATGCGGATGAGCCTCAGTCAAACGCCAGCCACTCGCCAGCCCACGTCATCATGACGCGGCGGCTTGTGGCTGACCCTGCCCCTTAGGTCCCATGGTCAGCACCCCCGGGGTACCACGTCGGCCAGGAGCCTTCGACAGGGCATGGGCGGGTCCGTAGCGATCGGGTAAGATGCTGCTCCGCAACGGCGCCCGTCTCGGGACGCTGCGCCGGTGTCGGCAGCCACGCTGGTCTTGGGGTTGGTCACGCACCCCCGCCGTACGGACCAGGATGGCGCGCGGTGGTGGCCTTAGCTCAATCGGCAGAGCATCGGATTGTGGCTCCGAAGGTCACGGGTTCGAGCCCCGTAGGCCACCCCAACTCCCCCGCACGACGGACCGGCACCGAGCTTCGGGGCTACCCGACGGGCTGGTTTGCGCCCCGCACCCGGCGGCCGTTCTCGTGCGTGACGCCAACACATCGCCCGTCCTTCTCGAACACCAGAGCGATGTGGTAGCCCGTGGCGCGCCACTGGAGCAGCGTGCGGCCGTCAGGCAGGTCGGTGACCTGTGATGCGGGGCCCACCGCTTTCTCGATCTCGCGTCGCGGGCGGCCCTTCACGCTGCCAAGCACGATGAAGCGGCGCCGGAGCGTGCGCCCGGGTGCGCGAAGCACGTACGGCACGCCAAACGCCACCACGGCAGCAACAACAAGCAGCAGGGCCGCGAGGGTGCTATTCATCGGCTTACATCGTATCGGCGGGCAATCGCGCCGCG
>JANYAA010000124.1 GCA_025355255.1 Chloroflexota bacterium
ATGCAGACTGCATGGATTTTCCCCACTTTTCCAGCCTGCCCTCTTGGAATGCGGAAAGCGCTCTCCTATACTCGGGGCTACGTTCTTCGTTTCTGGGAGCGGTGTCAAAAGCCACTGGTGGCGCGTGGGAAACCGTTCCCCGTCCCTGAGGCCTCGCCGCGAGGGACCTGCGGAGATCCGTAGTGAGGGTGCTCGTGAAGCAGGCTGAGGAAGCTCAGTTCGTGGATCTGATCGCATGTGAACGCGACTGCCGCAACTGCAGCTATGCAGCCGCCCTCGACTGTGACGGCAACTGTGGCGTGTGCACCCATAACGCCTACTGTCCTTGCGTGAACCCCGTCGTCGCTCGGAGCAAGACAGCCCTCCGGCTGATTGAGCTCCGTCCGATCCTGCTCCAGGAAGCCCAGGTGCGCGCGTAGTGGACGCGATGTCCCTGCGCGAGCTGGCGGAGCGGATCCGGGCGACCTCGGGGCGGCTTTGACCTCCCTGTCAAGGACATCCGCCTCGCAGATCTAGACGCGCGTGCAAGCGTGCCCGGCTTCTGGGACGACCAGCGCGCAGCCCAGAAGGTGCTCCGCGAGGCTGAAGCCCTGCGTGAAGAGGCAACCCTGTGGCGCGGCCTCGAGAAGCGCGCGGACGACCTGCTTGAGCTGGCAGCGCTCCTCGACGAGTCCCCGGACCCCGAGACCCAGGCAGATGTAGACCGGGAAGCAGACGTCCTCGACGCTGAGTTTGCCCGCGAGCGGACGCTGCTCCTCTTCTCGGGTGACTACGACGCCAAGAACGCGGTGATCTCTATCAGCGCGGGCGCCGGCGGCACCGAGGCCACGGACTGGGCCGAGATGCTGCTGCGCATGTACCTGCGCTGGGCAGAGCGCCACCGTTTCCGCGCCCAAGTCCTTGACTCCACCGCGGGTGAGCAGGCCGGCATCAAGAGTGCGACCGTGGAGGTCACCGGGCGGTTCGCCTATGGCTGGCTGCGCGCAGAGCGCGGCGTCCACCGGCTGGTCCGCATCTCCCCTTACGACGCCCAGAAGCGCCGCCAGACCACGTTCGCACTCATCGAGGTGATGCCCGAGGCGGACGAGGACGTTGAGATCGAGCTCAACTGGGACGAGATCCGCACGGACACCTTCCGCTCGTCGGGCGCTGGCGGCCAGCACGTCCAGAAGACCGAGTCCGCCATCCGGCTGACCCACCTGCCCACCGGCATCGTTGTCACCTGCCAGAACGAGCGCTCCGCCACCCAGAACAAGGAGTTGGCGATCCGCGTCCTCAAGTCCCGGCTCCTGGAGCAGGAGCTTGAGAAGCGCGAAGAGGAGCTGCGCAAGCTCCGCGGCGAGCACGTCACGGCTGGCTGGGGCAACCAGATCCGCTCATATGTCCTGCATCCGTACCAGATGGTGAAGGACCTCCGCTCCGGGTACGAGACGTCCAACACCGGCGGCGTGCTGGACGGCGACCTCGACGCCTTCATGCAGGCGGAGCTTGAGCGTCTTGCCACGGGCCGACCGCCGTCGGCCGAGGACGCAGACGACTGACGCCACGACGGCGGGGTCTCCGCGCTAGTGCTAGCCTCGGCTGGCGACCGATGAGCAACACAACGAGCGCATCCCTCACGTTCCTCGAGCGGCTGACCGGCCGGCGTCCCCCTGTGCGCACGAGCAGCGACGTGGTGGTCCTCCACGGCGTCACCAAGCGCTACCCCAACGGCCGCATCGCCCTGCGCGACGTGGACCTCGTGGTGCCCGAGGGTGACTTCGTCTTCCTCGTTGGCCCGTCCGGCGCCGGCAAGTCCACGCTGATGCGGCTGCTCATCCGCGACGAGCTGGCGACCAAGGGCCACGTCGTGGTGGACGGGAGCGACCTCGCCCATCTGCGCCGCCGCGACGTGCCGCGGATCCGGCGCAAGATCGGTGTCGTCTTCCAGGACTTCAAGCTGCTGCCGCGCAAGACGGTGCGTGAAAACGTGGCGTTTGCGCTGGAGGTCACGGGGACTCCACGGGCGAAAATCCGTCCTGCCGTGAACCGGGTTCTTGCGCTTGTGGGCCTGACGGCGCAGGCGGACCAGCTCCCCACGCAGCTCTCCGGCGGCGAGCAGCAGCGCACAGCCATCGCCCGCGCGCTCGTGCACGACCCACGCGTGGTGATCGCCGACGAGCCCACCGGCAACCTCGACCCGGTGATCAGCTGGGAGCTCATCCAGCTCCTCCTGCGGATCAACGACCTGGGCGTGACGATCCTGATGGCCACCCACGATGCCGAAGTGGTCACCGCGCTGCGCAAGCGGGTCGTGGCGCTTGAGGATGGCCGCGTCATCCGAGACGAGACCGGCGCCACCTACCACCAGGCGGACTAGACCACGATGTTCGCCTTCGTCGGCTTCTCCATTCGGCGGGCCTGGCAGGGCTTCTGGCGCAACGCGCTCATGAGCCTCGCCGCCACGCTGACGATGGTGTTGATGCTCCTGCTGCTGGCGGGCTTCTTCGTGCTCCAGAACGTGCTCGTGGCAAGCCTCTCCTTCGTGGAGCAGAAGGTGGAGGTGGTGGCGTACGTCCAGAACACGGCCACGCAGGACCAAGTGGACGGGCTCGTCAAGCAGGTTGGCGCGATGCCCGAGGTTGCGTCCGTGGAGTTTGTATCGCGCGACGAGGCGTTGGCGAAGTTTCGCGCCATGCAGGCAGCCCAGGGCCGGGGCGATGTGACCACCACGCTCGATACCAACCCGCTTTACGCAAGCCTCAACGTGAAGTTGCGCAGCCCGGCCGATCTGGACGTGGTCACCACGGCACTCGGCGACTCGGCGGTCGTCCGCAACGTGCTCAACATCAAGGCGCTGGTGGAGCGCGTGACCACCGTCACCAACGTCGTCCGCAACGCCGGAGCCGTGATCTTGGGCATCGTGGGCCTGATCGTCCTGTTCATTGTGGTGAACACCATCCGCCTAGCCGTGCTGGCGCGCGCGGAGGAGATCGAGATCATGCGGCTCGTGGGCGCGTCGGACGCGTTCATCCGCTGGCCCTTCATCTTTGAGGGCGGGATGGTGGGCCTCCTGGGCTCCCTCATCGCCGTTGGGATCCTTGCCGCGGCGGCCCAGCCTGCCTCGGCCGCAATGGCCGGGTTCTTCAACGT
>JANYAA010000077.1 GCA_025355255.1 Chloroflexota bacterium
GTGAGGCCAAGCTGCGCGGCGTTCTTTTCCGCATCGGCATACATCATGTTGATGAACGACGGCACGGTGACCGCCGCCGCCGAAGTGGCAGACGGCGCAGGCGTTGCAGCGGGACCGGCCGAGACGAACTTGAAGACCAGCAGGCCGAAGACCAGCAGGATGGCGATGGCGAGGCCGCCGGCGATCCACGCCCACGCGCCAGATTCGGGCTCGTCCCCGTCCGTCATGGGCGGCGGAGGCGGGACGCTGCGGGTGGCGAAGGGCGCGGGTCCGCCGGGGCGCGCGTATGCGTCGGGCGGGTACGGAAGCGGCGGGCCGGGGCGGGGCGGCACGGGCATGCCTGTCGACCGCACGACTCCAGCGCCGAGGGGGCCACTTGCCGCGGCGGCCACGCCAGCGGCACCAGCGGACATGCCCGCGGCAGCAGCGGCAGCCGCCGCAGCCGCGGCACCTGCGCCAGCGGCTCCACCCACACCAGTGTCGGCAAGGAACCCGTCCAGCGCACCCGCCATGGCGGCGGCCGTGGGGTAGCGGTCAGCGGGATCAAACGCCATCGCGCGCTGGACAATCGCGTCCAGCTGGGGTGGGATGGACCCGCGGAGCGAGGAAGGCCGCGGCGGTGTCGTGGTCAGGCGGGCCAGCGCCACGGCTGCGGCACCGTCTCCGCTGAACGGCCGCTGGCCGGTGAGCGCCTCAAAGAGCACGATGCCCAGGGCGTAGATGTCGGAGGAGGCCGTGGCCTGCTCGCCGCGCGCCTGCTCCGGAGCGAAGTAGTGGACCGAGCCCATCGTGGTGCCAGGCAGGGTGATCTGCGACTCGGTGAGCGCCCGCGCGATCCCGAAGTCCGCCACCTTCACCCGGCCATCTCGGCCCACAAGGATGTTCGACGGCTTGACGTCCCGGTGGACGATGCCGTGGACGTGTGCGGCGTGGAGCGCCTTGGCCACCTCGGCCGCCACGCGGGCAGACTGGCGCGGCGCGAGCGGGCCGTTGTCCCGCAGGATGGCGCCCAGGTCCTGGCCGTCCACCAGCTCCATGACGATGTACGGGCCGGACTCCTCCTCGCCGAAGTCGAAGACGGCCACAATGTTAGGGTGGCTCAGCGATGCAGCAGCGCGCGCCTCGTCCCGAAAACGGGCCAGAAAGTCCGGATCGCGGCCAAACTCGGGGCGCAGCAGCTTGATGGCGACGTCGCGCTCAAGCTGGGCGTCGCGGGCGCGGTAGATGGTCGCCATGCCGCCCTGCCCGAGCAGCTCGAGCAGACGGTATCGGCCGTCCAGCGTGCTCCCGATCTCGGTCACGGCCGGGTGGTCTCCCTGTTCAGTGTCAACTCGTCAGATCCCTCAAAGGTCCAGCGTGCGCAGATACTCGCGGAAGGCGCCGCCAAACTCCGGTCGCTGGAGCGCCAGTTCTACGGACGCCTGAAGCCAGCCCATCGTGGTGCCGGCGTCGTAGCGCTTGCCCTCAAATGCGTAGCCAAACACGCTTTGCTCATCCATGAGCGCATGGATGGCGTCGGTCAGCTGGATCTCGCCCCCGGAACCGCGCTGCGTCTGCTCCAGCTTGTCGAAGATCTTGGGGGTCAGCACGTAGCGGCCGACGACGGCCAGATTGGACGGTGCCGTGCCGGGCGCCGGCTTCTCCACAAGCTGGCTGACCTTGTAGGTCCGGTCGCCGTCCGACGAGCCGCCCACGGGCTCGCCGCCGATGACGCCGTAGCGGCACGTCTCCTCGGGCGGCACCTCCATGACCGCCACCACGGAGCCGTGGTGCTCCTGGTAGGCGTGGATGAGCTGGCCGATGCAAGGCCGGTCCGCGATCACCACATCGTCCGGGAGGATCACCGCAAATGGCTCGTGGCCGATCAGGTCCTTCGCCATGAGCACCGCGTGGCCGAGGCCCAGCTGCTCCTTCTGGCGGATGTACGCAACCTGGGCGAGGTCCGTGATGTGGCGGACCTGGCGCAGCTTCTCAATTTCGCCCTTCTCCTCAAGCAGGTGCTCAAGCTCGAAGGAGCGGTCGAAGTGGTCCTCGATGGCGCGCTTTTGCGAGGACGTGACGATGATGACCTGCTCGATGCCCGCAGCCACAGCCTCCTCGACGGCGTACTGGATCACCGGCTTGTCAACCAGCGGCAGCATCTCCTTGGGCTGCGCCTTTGTCGCGGGGAGGAATCTGGTGCCCCAGCCTGCGGCAGGAAGGACGGCTTTGCGGACGCGCATCGGACCTCTTGGAAGCGTGGCGGTCGTGGGGCGGAGTATACCGACGGGGGTGGCCGCGGCCAGCAGGACGATCGGCGGGGCGAAGGAGTGGCGCGCGTGCGCAGGGTCCTACGCGGGCACGAACTCGTGGTCGTCACGGTGGATCCCGTCGCACAGGCCAAAGGCCGGCGGGTCCAGCGGCAGGGCGATGGGGCGCATGATCTCGCGCACCTCGCCCCGGCGGCACAACAGGTAGCCCTTCTCGGCCATCCAGCTGCGGACGCACGTTGGGTCCCCGTGGAATTGGTGCGGCCCTGGGTTGATCAGAGCGGTCTCATCCCAGCCCACGGCAACCTCGGGGGACACCACATCCAGCAGATTCACCCGCCACGGGGTGCCGTTGATGATCTCTCGGCAGCCGTCACAGCGGCTGGCGACGTTGTCGAGGACGATGGTTCGGATCGTCACACCCAAGATCTCCACGTCCGCGAGGATAGCAGGGCAGACGGCGCGACGAGACCCGCAGGTGGTACCCCCAACCGGATTCGAACCGGTGATCTCCGCCTTGAAAGGGCGGCGTCCTAGGCCTCTAGACGATGGGGGCACGGTGACCGGGCAGCGCGCCGGAGTGTACCAGCGGGCACCATCAGCCGGACTTCGTCCCGCCCCAGATCATGCTCATGATCACGGCCCCAGCCAACAGGAGCATCGCGGCGGCGGTCGCGAGTCCGGCAGCCAGCGCGGTGAGCACCGCGGCGCCGTCGCGGCCTTCGCGGCCCGCGGTGAAGACGGCACGAAGCCCCAGCACGCCCGACACGAGGAGGACGAGACCGCAGACCAGGAACCCGGTGGCCATCAGCGGCACTTGGAGCTGGTCGCGGACCGCGATGGACCAGACCAGGAACGCCACACCGCCGGCGAGCGCCAGCGCCAGCGTGACGCGGACCGGGGTGAGCCGCAGCGGGCCGATGTGCGGACCACGCGGGGCATCGGCCGCCGCGCGGCGTGCTGCCTTAGGTCGACCGGGAGAGGGTGCGCGGCTCATCGCTTTAGCAGCGTAGCAGGGGCCCCGCCAGATCGAAGCCGGTGGTACACGGCCACGTTCCAGGCAAGCCTGGGCCGCTTGAGCCCGGCCCCCACCAACTCGCCTCGCTCCCCAAAGGCCTCGGCCAACAGCTCGCGTGCGCTCTCGAGCGTGTCGAAGGTCCAGAAGCAGTGGATGACCCGAATGCGGAAGCCGCCGGCGGTCAGGAAGGGACCGTCACGGCGGGTCCAGGCGCCATAGACGGGCGCGCCTGGCTCCACGAGCCCGGAGACGTCGTCTCGACCATAGTCGTGGACGACCAGCAGCCGGCCGTCCGGCCGCAGGACGCGGTCTACCTCGGCCAGCTCCGCGCGGTCCACGCCGTGGAAGGCGGACCAGAGCGAGGTCACGACGTCAAGGGCTGCGTCGGGCGCGTCAATGCGCAGCGTGCTCGCTGCAGGCACATCAAGCACGCTCGCGGCACCAGCGGCCAGCCGATCGCGAAGCGGCCCTGCGGGGACGTCAACCAGACCGACATCGCTGCCGGCCAGACGGCCGAGCTCCTCGAGCACGCGCGGGATCTTGCCTTCAATGTCGGCGACAGTGCGCAGCCGATCAGCAAGTGGTGCGGGCAGGGCGAACGGCAGGTCAGCCACGCCCGTTCATCCCGCCGTTACCGCAACGAGCCCCGAGCGGGCGGGCACCTCAACGGCAACGTGGCCATCGGCGCCCGGCACAAGCACAACGCCAGCCGCCACACCCGGCAGCGCGGCTACCGTCAGCACCCGACCGGCCAGCTCGGGCGCCCACACGTCAACCCACGTCGGCCCATCGCCCGCGTTCACCGCAACCAGCGCCGCGCCGGCATCGCCCCCATCGCGGACAAACGCCACGGCGTCCCCCCCGGAACCGGCGACGCGGAACGTGCCTCGCCGCAACGCCGCGGTGGCGTGCCGGATTGCCAGCGCCGCGCGGGTCCAAGCCAGCCCGTCGGCATCCCACGTGGACTCGTCCCAGGGGAACGAGCGTCGGCAGTCCGGATCGTGATCGCCGTCTACCCCAACCTCGTTGCCGTAGTAGATGCACGGCGCCCCGGGCAACGTGGCCTGGAGCAGCAGGGCCAGACGCCAGGCGCCCGGATCGCCGCTCGACATCGTGCGGAAGCGCGGGCTGTCATGGCTGTCGAGAAGGTTGAGCTGCACCTCGGTGATCGCCCGGTCGTACAGGCGCATCAGCCGCTCAAGCTCCCCGCCAAAGGCGGCGCCGTCACGTCGGTAGACGGTGCGGCCGTACTCGTGGTGGCGGCGGACAACATCCTCGTTGAGGTGGCCCTGCGCCGCGTAGCCTAGAATCGCCTGCGCCAGCGGGTAGTTCATCAGCGCGTCAAACCGGTCGCCGGCCAGCCATTCGGGCGCCTCGTGCCAGATCTCGCCCACGATGTACGCCTCGGGGTTGACCGCCCGGCAGCGCGTCCGGAACTCCTCCCAGAAGCCCTCGTCGCGGATCTCCGCTGGAACGTCAAGCCGCCAGCCGTCGATGCCGAACTTCAGCCAGTGCTCCGCCACACCCATGAGGTACTCGCGAACGTGCGGGTTGCCCGTGTTGAGCTTGGGCAGCGCTGGCAGACCCCACCAGGCGCGATAGCCCAGCCGGTGGAAGGCCTCGTCGCCCTTGTCGTCCCATGTGGGCTGGAACGCCGGGTCCACGGGCCAGTCGTCGTTGTCCGTGGGCCAGGGGTAGGGCCGGAAGGGCCGCTGGCCGGCGAGCGCCGCGCGCGTGAAGTGGAACCAATCGCGGTACGGCGAGCCGTCCCCGGTCTCAAGCACGTGGTGGAACGCCCAGAAGCCACGGCCCGTGTGGTTGAACACGCCGTCGAGGACCACCTTGATGCCGCGCGCGTGGGCCGCGTCCAGCAGCTCCCGCAGCGCGTCGTTGCCGCCCAGAAGCGGGTCCACCGCCATGTAGTCGTACGTGTGGTACCGGTGGTTGGAGGCCGACGCGAAGATGGGGCACAGATAGATGGCGTTGACGCCCAGGTCCGCCAGATACGGCAGGTGCTCCACGATCCCGAGCAGATCCCCGCCCTTGAACCCGTGGTGGGTTGGCGGCGCGCCCCAGGAC
>JANYAA010000165.1 GCA_025355255.1 Chloroflexota bacterium
CCGCCGCCGGCGCCGCCACGCGGACGATGGGTGTGGGCCTCTCCCCGACCATCCTGCCGGCCGCGGGCAAGCCGACGTTCGAGCTCGCCGACGGCGAGATGGAGATAGGCATCGGGATCCACGGCGAGCCCGGTGTGCACCGCGGCCCGCTCGAGACGGCCGACGAGGTCACGGTCAGGCTCCTCGACGCGATCAGTGCTGACATGACGCTCGTCGCCGGCGATCGCGTGGCGGTCCTTGTCAACGGTCTGGGCGCGACTCCCCTCGAGGAGCTGTACGTGATGTACCGCAGGGCCGCCCGGTATCTCGGCGAGCTGGGCGTCGTGATCCACCGACCGTACATCGGCGAGTTCGCGACGAGCCTCGAGATGGCTGGTGCGTCGATCTCGGTGATGCGCCTCGACAATGCGCTGACCGAGCTGCTCGACGCCCCCGCCGCGTCGCCCTTCTTCCACCAGTGAACGGGGCGGCGCTTGTAGCGCTCATCGACCGCACGCTCAAGCTGCTGGCGGAGCGGACCGACGAGCTGCGGGACCTCGATGCCGCCGTTGGCGACGGGGATCTCGGGATCACCGTGGGCAAGGGGTGCGAGGCAGTCCGCGCCCGCCTCCATGCCCTCGAGGACCCCTCGCCGGTCCAGATTGTGAAGGCCGCCGCTATCTCGGCGGCCAACGCAAACCCGTCGACGATGGCGGCGCTTGTCGGTGGCGGACTGCTGGCCGGCGGCAAGGCACTAGGTGAGGCTAACTTGTTCGAACGCGCGGACGCACTGACGCTCGCGCGCGCGGTCGCCGACAACATCGCGACGCGCGGGAAGTCGGCCGTCGGCGACAAGACGATCTTGGACGCCATGGTTCCCTCCGTCGACGCGCTCGAGGCGTCGCCAGTCGGCGCCCCCGACCTCGCGGTGCTCGCGGCGATGATCGACGCGGCCCGTGGCGGCGTGGAGGCAACGACTAGCCTGCAGAACCAGCGCGGCCGCGCCGCGTGGCTCGGCGCACGAAGCGCGGGCCACCCAGATCCGGGGGCCACGGCCTACGTGCGGTTTCTCGAGGCGCTCGCCACCGCCTGGACCGCCCCCGACAACCAGTCCACAGGAGAGTGACCCGATCATGAAAGCCGTCATCCTGGAGTCCTACGGCCCCATCGAGGAGCGCCCGCTCCAGCTCCGCGACGTCCCGCGGCCGGTGCCCGGTCGAGGTCAGGTCCTGCTCAAGGTGGGAGCCTGTGGCGTCTGCCGCTCGAACCTGCACATGGTCGAAGGCGACTGGCCGGGTGTTCCCTCGAAGTTCCCGATCATCCCCGGCCACGAGGTTGTCGGTCGGATCGAGGAGCTCGGCGACGGCGTCGACTGGTTGCCGGTGGGTGCTCGCGCCGGTGTCCAGCCCCTGTTTTCAACCTGCGGCCACTGTGAGTTCTGCCTGAGCGGGCGGGACCATCTCTGCCAGACGAAGGAGATCACCGGCGAGACGGTGGACGGAGGGTTCGCGGAGTACATGGTCGCCGACGCCCGTCACACGCACCTCGTGCCCGACTCGATCAGCGATGTCGCCGCCGCCTCGCTGTTCTGCCCAGGGATCACCGCGTTCGGGTCCGTCGCAAAGGCCAACCTGACGCCATCCAAGACGGCGGCGGTGTTCGGAGTCGGCGGCGTGGGCCACCTGGTCCTCCAGATGGCCCTCCTCCATGGCGGATCCGTGACCGCGGTGACCCGGGGTGCGGCCCACCAGACCGTCGCCGCGGAGCTTGGGGCCACCCGCGTCATTGACGCCTCGCGCGAGGATCCCGGGGAGGTGCTGGCCAAGCAGGGCGGCGTCGATGCGGCCTTCGTGTTCGGTCCGTCAAACGAGCTCGTCCGGCAGGCCATACAGGCCACGAAGCCGGGCGGGATCATCGTCACAGGCGTGAACGTCGACCTCGGCCGGTTCGCGTTTGCCACCGAGAGGATGGTGGTCGGGTCGCTCCTCGGGACACGCCAGCAGATGCGCGAGGTTATCGACCTCGCCGCTGCCGGCAAGATCCACGTGGTCCACGAGCAGCAGCCGCTCGAGGCCGCGAACGAGACGCTGGCCCGGCTCAAGCGCGGCGAGATCCGCGCCCGGGCCGTCCTGGTGCCGTAGCGGACCAAATCGCCTGCGACCCCGAACCGCGGCCCTCGGCACGAAGGTTGCCGATCGGTGGTTGCGCTCAGGACGAGCGTGCGGGTACACTCCGCGGACCCGCCGCCGCGCGTGTCGGCATCGGGACAGGGGAGTCAGGTCGCTTGGACTTCTTCGGGAACCGCAAGGCCAGCCCCATCGCCGTCGTTGTGACGGCGGATGGTCGCCGCCTCTACGTGCCCATCCGCGATCTCGGCACCCAGGGCGTATCCCCCCTCGATCTCCTTCGCTCGCTTCTTGCTGGGCTTGGCGGCCTTCTTGGCCTCCTTATTACCGGCTCCCGGCGGGAGAACGGAGGATCACGGAGAGGCGAGCGCAAGTAGCGCCCGAACACCGAGAACCGAAGGGACCCTCGCCGGGTGGCGAGGGTCTTGTCATGTCCGGGGGCAACGCAACCGCGGGGTTGCGCCAGAACCGCCAGAGAGGGATCGAACCGATGACGATGACGAAGGGCGAACCGCCGGCCGGCCAGGCTAGCGCCGCGCCGCCCGGCGAAGACGGCGAAGCGCCGCACCGTCGCAGCCACGTGCCGGGTGATGGCACGGCGGCGGCAGCCGCCATCGAGAAGGCGCGTCGCGACATGCTCCACGACGTGCGCGGCAAGAAGCGCACCCGCATCGGCGCCGACGCCCTGATGGAGGCGCTGCTCCTTCAGGGCGCCGACACGCTGTTCAGCTACCCGGGCGGCGTCATCCTGCCCATCTACGACATCCTCGGCGACTACCCCGGCATCCGCCACATCCTCGTCCGCCACGAGCAGGGCGGCGCGCACGCGGCCGACGGCTACGCAAGGGCGTCAGGCAAGGTTGGCGTGTGCATGGGCACAAGCGGCCCCGGCGCAACCAACCTCGTCACCGGAATCGCCACGGCGCAGCTTGACTCCGTGCCCATGGTGGCGATCACGGGCAACGTGCCAGGCGCGCTCGTGGGCAAGGACGCCTTCCAGGAGATCGACATCACCGGCATCACCCTGCCGATGACCAAGCACAACTACCTCGTGCGCAATGCCGATGACATCCCGCGGGTCATCGCCGAGGCGTTCTACATCGCCAGCCACGGCCGTCCTGGCCCGGTCCACGTGGACATCACCAAGGACGCCCTCCAAGCCGAGACCGCCGCCGAGCATCCCTCCCTCGACGCCGTCACCGCCGGTCTGCCGGGCTTCCGACCCAACCTCGAAGGTCATCCGAAGCAGCTCAAGACGGCTGCCAAGGAGATCGCCGCCGCCAAGCGCCCGCTGATCCTGGCCGGTCACGGCGTGCTGATCGCAGAGGCCTGGAACGAGCTCAGGGCGCTTGCCGAGAAGACCCAGATCCCGGTGGCCTGGACCCTGCTGGGCATCGGCCTCATGGATGAGGACCATCCGCTGGCCTACGGCTACATGGGGATGCACGGCTGGAAGCACGTCAACCGCGCAATCCAGTCGGCCGACCTCCTCATCGCCATCGGCATGCGCTTTGACGACCGCGTCACGGGGTCTGTGCGGACCTACGCGCCGTATGCCCGGATCATCCACGCGGACATCGACCCGGCCGAGATCGGCAAGAACGTGGCCGTGGAGGTCCCCATCGTCGGCGACGCGAAGAACGTCCTCGAGGGGCTCACCCACTTCGTGAAGGCGGTGGACCCGGCGGAGCGCGCGGAGTACTTCGCCCAGCTGGCCGAGTGGCGCACGGAGTCCGAGGGCTCCTCATGGCACGGCTCTGGTGGTTGGCAGAGCGGCCAGCTCACGGCTGACTACATCGTGGAGCGTATCGGCGAGCTCACCAACCACGAGGCAACCTACGTGGCGGATGTTGGCCAGAACCAGATGTGGCTCGCCCGCTACACCAAGTTCAAGCGCCCGCACAGCCACATCAGCTCCGGGGGTCTCGGCACCATGGGCTTTGCGGTGCCGGCCGCCATGGGTGCAGCCCTCGGCAACCCGCACAACGAGACCTGGGCGGTCTGCGGTGACGGCGGGTTCCAGATGACCAGCCAGGAGCTGATGACGCTGGTCGCCGACCGGATCCCGGTGAAGATCGCGGTGCTCGACAACCACAAGCTGGGGATGATCCGCCAATGGCAAGAGCTCTTCTACGCGGGCAACTACCACTCGTCGCACCTGCCAGGTCCGGACTTCGTGAAGCTTGCCGACGCCTACGGCGTGCCCGGCTTCAAGGTGTCCACCACAGACGGTGTTGACGACGCGATCCGCGCGGCGCAGGCCGTGGACGGACCGGCGCTCATCTGGTTTGAGACCGTTGAAGAGCAGAACGTCTTCCCCATCATGCCCGCGGGCAAGGGCTTGTCCGACCTGATCGACGGAGCACCCGAGGAATGAGCGCCGACGACGCAACCGCCACCCAGGCCCCGCCGCCGCGCTCCATCCCGGGCACCGGCACGGCTGGCCGCCATATCCTCGTCGTGCTGGTCATGGACCGGCCCGGCGTGCTCAACCGTGTCGCGAGCCTCATGCGGGCCCGCAACTTCAACATCGACTCCCTGGCGGTCTCCCGAACCGACAAGGAGAACATCAGCCGGATGACCCTCACGCTCCACGGTGACGATGTCGCCGTTGAGCAGGCCGCCAAGCAGCTCTACCGCCTGATCGACGTGCTCAAGGTGCAGGACGTCACTGAAGACCAGGTCGTTGAGCACGAGCTGGCTTTGATCAAGGTTCGCGCGACCGACGCCAACCGCGGCGAGGTCATCAAGATCGTGGAGATGTACAAGGGCGCCATCGTGGACATCTCGGCTGAGTCCGTGATTGTCGAGGCGCATGGCACCGAAGCGGAGATCGACGCGCTTGTGGCCCTGCTCCGCGGCTACGGAATCAAGGAACTCGTCCGCACGGGCGCAACCGTCATGCTGCGCGGCGCGGGCTCCATCGAGGAGGCACTCAAGCTGTGACCGCGAAGATGTACTACGACGCCGATGCCGATCTGTCGGCGCTCGATGGCCAGACCGTCGCGGTTATCGGCTATGGCAGCCAGGGCCACGCCCACGCGCTCAACCTCCACGAGAGCGGCGTGAACGTGATCGTCGGGCTCGCCGCCGGCTCCAAGAGCTGGCCGCTGGCGGAGGCCGCGGGCCTCACCGTCAAGACCGTCGCCGAGGCCGTCAAGGCTGCCGACGTGGTGATGGTCGCGGTGCCGGACACGATTCAGAAGGCCGTGTACGACAACGACATTGAGCCAAACCTCAAGCCCGGCGCCCTGCTGATGTTCGCCCACGGGTTCAACATCCGGTTTGGCCGCATCAAGCCCGCCGCCGGAACAGATGTCGGCATGGTTGCACCCAAGGGTCCCGGCCACCTCCTGCGGAGTGTCTACGAGCAGGGCGGCGGTGTCCCGGCGCTCTTCGCCGTGGAGCAGGACGGGACCGGCACGGCCCGCGCCCGCACCCTGGCCTACGCCCGCGGCATCGGCTCCACCCGGGCCGGCGTCCTGGAGACCACGTTCAAGGAGGAGACCGAGACCGATCTGTTCGGCGAGCAGGCGCTCCTTTGCGGCGGCGTGTCGGCTCTGGTCAAGGCGGCGTTTGAGACGCTCGTCGAGGCCGGCTACCAGCCCGAGCTTGCGTACTTTGAGACCATGCACGAGCTCAAGCTCATCGTGGACCTCATGTACCGCGGCGGCCTCAACTACATGCGCTTCAGCGTGTCGGACACCGCCGAGTTTGGCGACTACGTCAGCGGGCCGCGCGTGACCGAGGGCTCCAAGGCCGCCATGCGGGACGTCCTCACCGACATCCAGACCGGCGCCTTCGCCGAGCGCTGGATCGCGGTCCAGGAGGCCGGCGGCGACGAGTTCCGCGAGCTCCGCGCCCGCGATCGCGGCCACCAGATTGAGCAGGTTGGCGCTGACCTGCGCAGCAAGATGCAGTTCCTGAACCCCGTGGTCGTTGAGGCGGGCGCGGCCCAGGCCTCCACGAGCAAGGCAGCGGGGGAGGCACGCAAGTGACCTTCGAGGCCATCACACCGCGCTTCGGCACTGGGGTTGCGGAGGGCCGGGTCCGGATCTTCGACACGACCCTTCGCGACGGCGAGCAGGCGCCGGGCGCTGGCCTGACCGCCACCGAGAAGCTTGAGGTTGCCCGTCAGCTGGCGCGCCTCAAGGTGGACGTGATCGAAGCGGGCTTCCCGTCGGCCTCGCCCGGCGACTTCGAGGCGGTCCGGCGCATCGCCCTGGAGACCAAGGGCGGCATCGCGGTTGCGGCGCTTGCCCGCTGCCGCGACGGCGACCCGCAGCGTGCGGTTGAGGCGATCGCCGTAGCCGAGCGTCCGCACCTGCACCTCTTCA
>JANYAA010000209.1 GCA_025355255.1 Chloroflexota bacterium
GCCGCCCCCGTCGAGGCGCAAGCGTTCGATCGCCTCGTGGATCCGGGCATCCACGCGGACGTTGTGCTCGGCCACCCATTGGTCAAGCCGACGGTACTTGTAGATCTCAAGCGCGACCAGCGTGGCCATGCATAGCAGCGCGAGCGCCAGCGAACTGGTGACGCCCACTAGACCGATCTCGGCCAACACGATGGCCAGGTCCAGCCGCACGAGGTACCCCTTGCCCAGTTGGCCAAGCAACGGGTAGAAGCCCAGGCCGCTCCAGCGCCAGAAGTCGAGGCGCGCCTCCGCGGGATCAACATGCGCCGCCGTCAGCTCGACGATTTCGGCGTTGCGCCCTCCTTCACCCTGTGGCGCCTGCGAGCCAAACTCACTGTCGAACATCGCGCCCCTCCGTGCTAGCGGACCAGCGTGCGCACCACGCCAGACATGAGGGCTGTCGCGCGCCGCGCCGATGTGGGCGACAGGCGGCTCAGCGCCTCCACCAACTCAAGGACGTCTCCATCGGGCAGTCCGTCCAGCAGTGCGATCAGCCGCAGGATCGTGTCGTCGGGCACCTCGCCCAGCAGCCGCAGACCGCGGGCCAGCTCCGTAGGCTCCAACCGGCTGACAAGGCCAACGGCGCGGTCAAACAGCCGCACAAAGACGAGGAACGTGGCCAGCCACTCGCGCAGGCGGGCAAGATCGGGATCGGCGGGCGCGCGCTCGATTGCGGCGGTCGTGTTGGCGAGGGTCTTCTCGAGGACCACGACGATCGGGTCGCCCTCGCGCACCTTGCGCTCCGCGACGACTCGGCCAAACCAGCGCCAGTGGTCGCCGATGGCCTGATAGGCCGTGCCCGCCGGCCCGCGGCGGCCAATCCGGCGCGTCTCCGACACGCGCTCCACGAGACCCCACGCCTCCGCCTCCGCAAGCGCCAGGCTGGCGGCGCGATGGGAGAGCCCCAGCGCCTCGCGGACTTCGCGCTCCGTGAGCGGCTCCTGGCGGGCCATCAGGTAGGCGTGGACGCGGGCGATCGCCGGGGCCACACCCCACGCCGCGCCCATCTCGCCCCAGGCATCCGCAAGCTGGCGGCGGATCTCCTCGGCGATGGGGCTGGCGGGTCTCGCGGGCTCGTCGGTCACGCCCGCATCCTACTCCGCGGCCACACCTGAGATGCCGGGCGTATCGTCGCCGCGATGAAAGCCCGCCTCGTTGTCCTCGTCGTGATCGCCGCCGTCGCGGCGGTGGTTTGGGTGGCGGCCCGCGGGCCGGGTGCTATTGGGTGTCTTTGCGTGTCTTTGCACGCTCAAACCGGAGTCTCCGGCGAGTGCGCCGGCTGACACCGACGCGGTCTGCCTGTACTCGCAGGAGGCCATCGGCCGTGTCCGCACGGATGGCCACCAGGCGTTTCCCGGCGCTTACGGCGAGAGCCTCACGCTCCTGGGGCTCAACTGGGCCGCGCTAGCACCAGGCGACCAGCTGGCCATCGGCGATGCCGCGACGGGTCTCCGGCTGGAGTTGGTCAAGCACGCCGCGCCCTGCCAGACGATCGCCCACTGGTCTGCCGAGCGGCGGATCTCGCGCATCAGCGGCAAGACGCACCCGGGGGACGCCCGCTGGTACGCCCGCGTGCTGCGCGAAGGTGCCGTTGCACCCGGGATGGATGTGCGGCTTGAGCGAGGCCCGGACTTCGCGCCCTGACGCCTTCGCAATCATGTTGGTAGAGTTCCGCAATGGACGGCGTTGTGCTCGTGCTGAACCAGAACTACGAGCCTCTCAACGTCTGCAACGTGCCCCGCGCGTTCCGGCTGGTCTTCGGCTCCAGGGCAGAGGTGGTTGAGTACGACCACCAGGAGATCCGGTCCATCCGCGCCGTGCACCGCGCGCCCTCCGTGATCCGCCTGCAGCACCAGATCCGCCGTCCGCGGCCACGCGTGAAGCTCAGCCGGCGCGAGGTCTTCACCCGTGACCACCACACCTGCCAGTACTGCGGCCGTGTGGGCCACGACCTCACTCTGGACCACGTCATGCCGCGCCACCGCGGCGGCACCCACACGTGGGAGAACCTGGTGGCAGCCTGCCGCCCGTGCAACCACCGCAAGGGCGGGCGCACGCCGGAGGAGGCGCGGATGCGCATGCTGCGCCCGCCGCATGAGCCCCGGAGTGACGTGTTCTCGCTGTTCTCCCCCTATCTCGACGACACACGGAACGAGGCCTGGCGGGACTACCTCTTCCTCGGCCGGAACTGACCGCGGCGTGGCCGTGCGCATGACGGACGAATCCGTCGCCCTCGCCGAGGCGGCCGCCCTTGTTGGGGCTGCAGCACCCGCCGTTGTTCGCGACCTGATCAGCCAGCTCGTCGAGGCCGGCCACGGCGGCTGGGTGGTGGGTGGCTCGCTGCGGGACGTGCTGCTGGGCCGGGCGCCTGCGGATTGGGACTTGGCCACCGATGCCCTGCCGGAGCGGCTCGTTTCTCTCTTTCCCGGAGCCGTCTACGAGAACCGGTTTGGCACCGTGGCCATCCGGCGCAGTGGCGAGCTGTTTGAAGTGACCACCTTCCGCACCGAGCACGAGTACGCAGACTTCCGACGGCCCCACCGCGTGGAGTTTGGCGAGGACCTCGTGGCAGACCTTGCCCGCCGCGACTTCACGGTGAACGCGATGGCCTGGGGGCGCGGGCCGGCCGATGCGGACGCAGGCGCACTCGTGGATCCCTTTGGCGGGCTGGAGGACCTGGCGGCCGGCACCCTGCGCGCGGTTGGCGATCCCGATGCACGCTTCGGCGAGGACGCCTTGCGCATGGTTCGAGCGGTACGGCTGGCGGCGACGCTTGGGTTCGCGCTCGAGCCCGGTACGCTCGCCGCGATTGCAGCGAATGCGCCGCTAGTGGACCGGCTGTCGGGTGAGCGCATCGGCGCCGAGTTCGCCAAGCTGCTGGCCGCGCCAAAGCCGTCCATCGGCCTTCGGCTGGCAGAGCAGGCCGGCCTGCTCGCGGTGATTTCGCCGCAGCTCGCGCTCCAGCGCGGCGTCTCGCAGAACAAAGTGCCGGGCGAAGACCTGTGGGACCACACCCTTCGCACCGTGGACGCGGCCCCGGCTGATCGGCCCATCGTGCGTCTGGCCGCGCTCCTCCACGACATCGGCAAGGTGGAGACGCTCACCGATGGGCGCTTCCCGCACCACGAGGCCGCCGGGGCCGCCCGGGCCGACGAGCTGCTCCGCCGCCTCCGCTACCCGCGGTCAGCGGCCGACGAGGTGGTGGCGCTCATCCACCACCACATGTTCACCACTGCTCCAACGCTCACCGACGCGGCGGTCCGCCGATTCATCATGCGGATTGGCCGGGACAGGCTGGACGCGTTGTTTGCCCTTCGTCGAGCTGACGATGCCGGCAGCGGCAGTGAGGGCGACGACCCGGCGCTGACCGCGTTTATCGGGCGGGTGCAGGCTCAGCTCACGGCGTCAGCGCCGCTGAACCGCGGCGCGCTGGCGGTTGACGGCAACGACCTCATGTCCGAGCTGGGGCTGGTGCAAGGCCCGCGGCTCGGCCTGGTGATTGAGGAACTACTGGACCACGTGATCGCGGATCCCGGGCTGAACGAGCGCGGTTCGCTCCTGCTGCTGGCACAGGGCATCCTTGCGGACATGTACGAGGATCCGGCTGCATCGTGAACGAGCTACTGCTGGCCGCCGAGCGGGCGCTCTCCTACGGGCTTGCCGATGAGGCGGAGCGCCTGTATCGCCGGGCCGCCGTCGAGGACCCCGCAAGCTCGCTCGCGCTTGTCGGGCTGGCCCGTGTGGCGCTGGAGCGGGCAGACGACGCCGGAGCCCTGGACCTGGCACGCCAAGCCCTGGCGCTTGAGCCAGCGAATGAGGCCGCCGCACGCCTCGCCACCCGCTTGGAGGAAGTCCTCCGCTACCGTGATGCTGCGCAAGCCGCCGCGCAACCCGCTGCGCCAAAGGGAGCCCCGCGCCCATGAGAGTCCTGGTGACCGGCGGCGCCGGCTATGTCGGCGGCGTGTCCGTTGACGCGATCTTGGCGGCGGGCCATGACGTGGTGGTCTTGGACGACCTCACCACCGGCCACGGCCC
>JANYAA010000217.1 GCA_025355255.1 Chloroflexota bacterium
TGGACGCCGCCGTTGACGCCGCCGGTCAGGTTCCAGATGCACCACGTGTCGATGGTGCCCACCAGCAGCCGGTCCTCGTTGAGCGCGTCGCGCACGCCCGGGACATGGTCGATCAGCCAGCGGATCTTCGGCCCTGCGAAGTACGTTGCCAGCGGCAGGCCGGTTGACGGCCGGAAGCGGTCAGGGCCGCCGTCGGCTGCCCCGCCCGCGGCGGCAAGGTCCGCCACGATCCCGTCGGTCCGCGTGTCCTGCCACACGATGGCGTTGGCCAGCGGCTTGCCCGTGCGCCGGTCCCAGGCCACGGTGGTCTCACGCTGGTTGGTGATGCCGACGGCGGCGAGGTCCGCCGGGGTGAGGCTCGCCCGCTCCAGGGCGCCGCGAATCACCTCGTGCACGCGCCCGAGGATCTCGACGGGGTCGTGCTCCACCCAGCCGGCCCTCGGGTAGATCTGCGTGTGTTCCAGCTGGTGGACGCCCACTGGCCGCCCGGCGTGGTCGAAGATGATGAAGCGGGTGCTGGTGGTGCCCTGATCGAGGGCCCCGACATACGAAGGCATTGCCTCGTCCTCTGTGTCGCAGCCGGCGCGCCGCCGGTGCTCTGCCCATCGTAGACCCAGCGCTTTGGTACGATCGAGACGCGCCGCCTGTGCGCCCCGTCACCCACTTGCGCGTCCATGCCACGGCCGCGCGGACCACCGGAGCACCCCGTGACCCCCGATGCCATCGATCCGGAGGCCGTTGCGCCGTCCGTCGCCAACCTAGAGACCATTGTGTCGCTGTCCAAGCGCCGCGGGTTTGTGTTCCCCTCATCGGAGATCTACGGCGGCATCAACGCCGTGTGGGACTACGGGCCCCTCGGCGTTGAGCTGAAGAACAACGTCAAGCGCGCCTGGTGGCGCACGATGATCCAGGACCGCAACGACATCGTGGGGCTCGACGCCGGCATCCTCATGCACCCGCAGGTGTGGGTGACGTCCGGCCACGTGGGCTCCTTCAGCGACCCGCTGGTGGAGTGCGCGGAGTGTCGCCGCCGGTTCCGCTTGGACGAGCTGCCTGGCACGGAGCACCTCTCCCAGACCGACCTGCGCGATGAGACGGTCACCTCGAGGCTGGGGCTGGTCTGCCCGTTTGACGCCAAGCCGCTGTCCGCGCCGCGCCGGTTCAACCTGATGTTCACCTCGCACATGGGCCCCGTGGAGGACGACGGCAACGTCGTGTACTTCCGTCCGGAGACCGCGCAGGGCTCGTACGTCAACTTCAAGAACGTCCAGCAGAGCTCGCGCAAGAAGGTCCCGTTCGGCATCGCGCAGATTGGCAAGAGCTTCCGCAACGAGATCAGCCCGGGCAACTTCGTCTTCCGGATGCGCGAGTTTGAGCAGATGGAGATGCAGTACTTCGTGCGCCCGGAGGAGGGCGCCGCCGAAGCCTTCGAATACTGGCTGCCGCGGCGCAAGGCCTGGTACGAGGCCTACGGTGTGACGCCGTCCCGCCTCCGCTTCCGCGAGCACGCGCCCGACGAGCTGGCCCACTACGCCAAGAAGGCGATCGATGTGGAGTACCGCTTCCCGTTTGGCTGGAAGGAACTTGAGGGCATCCACAACCGCGGCGACTTCGACCTGGGCAACCACGCGAAGGCGTCCGGCGCGAACCTCGAGTACTTCGACCAGGCCAGCGGCGAGCACTTCATCCCGTGGATTGTGGAGACCGCGGCCGGCGCCGACCGGGCGGCGTTCACCTTCCTCATCGACAGCTACCGCGAGGAGATCGTCCGCGACGAGACGCGCGTGGTGCTGGGGCTGCACCCGGACCTCGCGCCCTACAAGGTGGCCGTGCTGCCGCTGCTCAAGAAGCGCCCGGAGATTGTGGAGATGTGCCACAAGCTCCTCGCCGACCTCAAGCGCGACATGATGGCGGTCTACGACGACACGGCGGCCATCGGCAAGCTGTACCGCCGCCAGGACGAGATCGGCACGCCGTGGTGCGTGACGGTGGACGTGGACTCGCTCGAGGATGGCGCAGTGACGGTTCGCGACCGCGACACGATGACCCAGGAGCGCGTGCCGCTTGAGGGCGTCAAGCGGCTGATCATGGACCGGATGGCGGCCGTCCGCCCGTAATACCCGCGAACCCGGGCGATCCGGGGATGCTGGGATGCGGGACCGGGTCCGGTGCCCTGGAGCACCGGCCGCGGACCACAGGGCCATGGCTGAGCGTGTTCGGCGGCGTGACCATGTCGGTCAAGGATGCGGTCGCCGAAGGAGCGCTGGTGCCGGCGGCCGCGTCCGTCCATCTGCACGGGGGGTGCTGATGCTTGCGCCAGCCGCGCTCGCAGCCTCAGTCGAACAGGGTCGTCTGGACCCCGAACGCCGCAACGACGGACCGCGCCTCATCACGGGTGAGACCCTGGGCACGCCCGCCGGCCACGATGTCCATGTACTCGTAGCGCGCCGCCGCCTCCGCATATTCGATGCGATCGACCGCCCGGGTCACGGACACATCGCTGCGGGCCATGACACCGTGCTTGGACCAGACATCGATGCGGTGCCTGCGCAAGCTCTCGACGTTGGCCGCCATGAGGGTGTCGGAGCCCGGCAGCATGAACGGCAGCATGCCGATGCCCGCCGGGAGCTGGACGATGGTCTCGGGCTCCCAGCGCATGACGCGCGCGTTGAGATGGGCCTCGTCCTGGTATTCGGGAATGTGTGAGAGGTAGGTGAGGTGCGGCGGCTGCGCGTGAACGACAGCGTGGAAGTTGGTCCCCGTGCGCGCGACGGTGTCGTCGTGGACGGCAAGGTGCGAGTTCCACTCCGAGGTCAGCCGCTCAAACAGGCGCGTGGGCGCCGTCCACAGCGTGGCCGTCACGCCGTCCCCGGCGATGACGACCGCACCGACGCTCGAGATCGGGTCCCGCTCGAGGTCTCGGAGGCGCCGCCCGGACCCGGTGACGATCACCGTGTACCCGGCGAGGTGCGGAGCCGGCAGGGGTAGTTCGATTGGCTCGGCGAAGGGGAAGCGCCGGCGGACCTCGATCGGCCAGCCGAGACAGATCGAGATGTTGCCCGCAGCCCCCTCGCCGGCGTCGATCGCGGCGACCCGCCGGCCGCCTTCGCCCATCGAGGCGAGGAGCTCGTCGAGGCCCGGGAGCGGTTCTCTCAGCGCCACCGGGTCACCAGCTCGCTGCGGTGCCGCCGACGCGCGCAGCGTACTTCGCGTCTTCCTCGCCCGATGCGAGGTAGGCGCGGTACGGGTCCGCAGGCAGCCCACGTGCCACCCGCAGCTGCGCGAGCAGCGGCCGGACATCGGTGTTGAAGGCGTCCCAGAGACAGCCGTTGGCCTCGAGCACATCGCCCGCCTGCTGCGCGGCCAGCAGCCGCTCGCGGTCCACGAGCAGCGCCTTGGCGATCGTCTCCTGGAGGTTCATCACGCTACGGATCATGGCCGGCACCTTGGGCTCGATGTTGTGGCACTGGTCGAGCATGTAGGTCGTGCCGTTGGCGCAGGCTTGGGCGACCGGATCTGCATCGTCCCGCATCGCGTTGACGAGCTCATGCACGATCCGGAACAGCTGGTAGGGGTCGATCGAGCCGACCATCAGGTCGTCGTCGCCGTACTTCTTGTCGTTGAGGTCGAAGGCGGCGAGGCGGCCCTCCGCGAGGAGCAGGGCCACAATTTGCTCGATGTTGACGCCCATCGCGTGGTGCCCCGTGTCCACGCAGACGCCGGCGCGATCGCCCAACTGGCGCACGACATTGAGGCTCTGTCCCCAGTCCTGGACGTCGGTCGCGTAGAGGGCGGGCTCGTAGAGCTTGTACTCGAGGTAGAGGCGGGCATGAGCGGGGAGGGCAGCGTAGGCCTCCTGCAGGGAGGCGACGAGGCGCCGGTGCCGCCCGCGCAGGTCGTCCTGCCCCGGGTAGTTGGTGCCGTCGCCCAGCCACACCTTGACCGCCTGGGCGTCGGTGGCCGCGGCGATCTCGCAGCACCCCACGATGGCGGCCACGGCCTTCGCGCGCACCGCGGCGTCGGGGTGACACACGGAGCCCAGCTTGTAGTCGAGGTCCTGGAAGGTGTTGCTGTTGATCCCGCCGATGACGAGGCCCTTCTCGTGGACGTAGGCCGCGAAGCCCTTCCAGTCCTCGACCAAGTCCCAAGGGATGTGGAGGCTCACCGAGCCCGCGATCCCCGTATAGCGATTGACGGTCGCCGCGTCGTCGATCTTCTCGAAGACGGACCGCGGGACCCCTTGCTGGGGGAAGACGCGGAACCGCGTCCCGGTGTTGACGAAGCCCCAGGACGGGATCTCGATGTTGACCCCGTTCATGGCCCAGTCGATCCGCTCGATCGCGGGGGCAGTGGCTGATGTGGCGACGGGGGCCATGGCGGGTCTCCTCAGGACTGGGTGGCGGCGGTCCGGCGGGCACACAGCGCAGCGAAGCGCGCGCGGGCCTCGGCCCAGTCGCCGGTGGGCTCGTAGGTTGTGATGGGGTAGGAGCGGGCGGCGAGCTCGCGCGCCTCGGCAATGGAGGCGAGCTCGCCCGCGGCGATGGCCTGGACGGCGAGGTTGCCGATGGCGGTCGCCTCGACGGGGCCGGCGCGGACCAGGAGCCCCGTCGCATCCGCCGTGAGCCGGCAGAGCAGGCGGTGGGCTGAGCCACCGCCCACGATGTGCACGCCATCGATCCGGTGGCCCGAGGCGGCCGAGAGCTCGTCGATCGCCGCCGCATAGCGCAGCGCCAGGCTCTCTAGAAGGACGCGGACCAGCGTCGCGGTGTCAGCGGGGACGGCCTGCCCGGTCTCGGTGCAGAACTCCCGCACCCGCGCCGGCAGGTCGCCGGGACGGAGGAAGCGCGGGTCGTCGGGGTCGATGAAGGCGGTGAACGCTGGGGCCGTCTCGGCGATTCCGGCGATCTTCTCGTAGCTAGGCGCCTCGCCGTCGGGCCAGAGGGCCCGGCGGCTCTCCTGGACCAGCCACAGGCCCACGACGTTGCGCAGCAGCCGGATGGTGCCACTGACGCCGCCCTCGTTTGTCAGGTTCGCGGTCAGCGTCACGTCGCTGATGACCGGCTCCGGGACCTCGAGGCCGATCAGCGACCATGTCCCAGAGGAGAGGAACGCTGTTGACGGTGAGGCGAGGGGCGTCCCGGCGACGGCGGACGCGGTGTCGTGCGAGCCGGGCAGGACCACGCGCGTCTGCGTCAGGCCGGTTGCGCCCGCGAGGTCGCCCACGAGGCCGCCAACTTCCGTCCCGGGCGCAACGATCTCTGGCAGCAGCCGGGTGGAGATGCCGAGGCGCTCGAGCATCGGTCGCGCCCAGTCCCGCGCGCGGGCATCAAGCGCCTGGCTCGTGGACGCGAGCGTGTACTCCGACACCGTTGCGCCCGACAGGAAGTGCGCAAACAGGTCCGCCATCATCAGCAGCCGGTCCGCGTGGCGCAGCTGAGGGTCCTCCGCTGCCGCCATCGCGAGGAGCTGGTAGACCGTGTTGATGGCCATGAACTGGATGCCGGTGGTCGCGTAGATCTCGGCTCGGGGCACCAGCTCGAACGCACGCTCGGGCATTCCTTCGGTCCGCGCGTCCCGGTAGTGGACAGGGTTGGCGATCAGGCGTCCCCGCTCGTCGAGCAGCCCGAAGTCCACGCCCCACGTGTCCACGGCGACGGAGGCAAGGTTGCCGGCGGCGCCCGCCTTGCGCAGGCCGGTCGAGACGTCGCCCCAGAGCCGAAGCACGTCCCAGTGGAGCGTGCCGCCCACGGCGACGGGGACGTTGGGGAAGCGGTGGACGTCCTCGATGGCGATCTTGCCGCCGTCGAACGTCCCGACGAGGACGCGCCCGCTCTCGGCGCCGAGGTCGACGGCCGCGAGCCGCAGGGAGCCGCGCCCGATCGGCATCATGGGGCCACGGAGCGGTGCTCGAGCCCCGCCAGGCTGGCCACTGCAGCAAAGTCTGCGCTGCGGTGGCCCGTGGCAAGCGCCCAATGGTGACCGACGCCAGAGGCGCTCCAGGCATCAACCCATTCGCCCGGGTCGCAGCCGAAGTCCACCCGCGAGGTTGTGTTTCCGATTGCGAGCAGCGGGCCGTCCATGACGCTGCCCTCGCTGGTGACGATCGAGAGCCGCCCGTCGCGGTCCTGGCCGATGCCCACGGTGGTGACGGGGCCGCGGCGAATGTCGAACTCGACGGAGACGCCCCACCCGCGCTTGCCGTGGAAGACCCCAAGGCCCCGCAGCAGCGGATGCCGGGCGCTGACCGCAAGGTGCGCGGGACCGTCGTGGCCCATCTCCACGACGTCGTCGAGAAAGTTCAGAGCCTGGATTTCGGTGAATGAGCCCCCAGCGCCGAGCGCCTCGCTGGCAAGCATTGCCACGCTCGTCCGCAGCTCGTACTCGCCGGCGGCCGGGATACCACGAGCCGTGAGAATGGACGCTCCCAGGATCATCCCAGCACCCAGGCGCTCGTGCTGTTCGCCCTCGAGGCCGCGGTGGTAGTACGCCAGCGAGTCCAGATCGAAGTCTGTTACCAGGTGGTCGAGGCCCACAGAGACGCGCGCGGCCCACTCGAGGTCGACCGGGTCAACCGACTCGTCGAGGTGGAAGAGCTGGCGCGTCAGTTCGAGGCGCTCGTGCACCTCGTCATCCGTGACCCGGGCGACTCGCACCCGCAGGTCGTCGAACTCCAGGACCTCGACGTGCGAGCCGAGCTGGGCGGGCAACAGGGTCATGTCGGTCGAGACGTCCAGCATGCCCGGATAGAGGTGCCCCATGAGCCCGTGCCGCGCGGTGCGCAGGCGCGACCGGACACCTGCGGCTCGCACCCAGCGGTCGATACGCGCCCAGGCTCGCTCGGAACGCAGGTGACCCGACACGGAGCGAAACTCGATCCCGGCGCGCCGGAACACATTGCCGACCTCCGGCACCGAGCATTGGCCGCAATAGGCAAGCCAGCTCCCGGTGTCGAACGTCGCGTGATCCATCGCCTCGGTAGGCTGGAGGTCGATGACGAGCACCGGCGCGCCGGAACGCTGGGCGATCGGCAGCACCATGGACGACGTCAGATAGGTGGTGACGAAGAGGACGATCAGGTCGCAGTCGGCCCTGCGCAGTGCTTCGGCAGCGACCGCGCCCTCCTGGGCATCCGAGATGAACCCGACGTCGACGACGTCGGCCTCGAGTTGCTTGAAGCGTCCGGCGACATGTCTCGCGGATTCTTGCAGCTGGGGCAGGAGATTGGGGAACTGGGGCCAATACGTGCCCAGTCCGCCCGAGACGAGCCCGACTCGCGTCCGCCGTCGACGGAAGGGAACCAGCAGGTGTTCGGCAGGGCTTGCGGGGCGAGTCATGGCCGCAGATCTCCTTCAGGCGCGGCGTCGGTGGAGGCAGCCCGAGTGGGCAAGGTCCGGGGCCGGCGCTCGGCGGCTCGCACCCGGCCGAGGCTCAGGGGCGTCGCCGTTGCCAATGACGATGTCTCGTGGACCCTGCGGCTCGAGGGCCGGTCCGGGGGCGGGCCGGGCCTCGAGCCGCAGGGCCGTTGCTACTTGAGCAGGGTGCCGACGTTGCTGGCGTCGATCAGGTTGACGGGAACGAGGATCTCGCGCGCGTCCGGGTTGTCGTAGGTCAGGGTCTTGCCGGCTTCCAGCTGGAGCGCCAGGTCGACGGTCTTCTTGCCCATCTCGTACGGAACCTGCTGCACCGTTGCCACCATCTGGCCCGCTTTGATTGCCTGAAGGGCGATGGTATCGGCGTTGAAGCCGATCACGAAGATGTCCTTGGAGCCGCTCTTGCCAGCGTCCGCGACGGCCTGGGCAGCGCCCACCGCCATCGGGTCGTTGCACGAGAACACGCCTGCGACGTCAGGATGGGCGGACAGGACATCCTTCATGACCTTGTAGCCCTCCTCCTGCTTGCTGTTCCCGGACAGGGAAGCGACCACCGTGTAGCCAAGCTCCTTGATGCGGGCCTCGAACCCCTGGTTGCGCCGTGCCGCGTAGACCGCACTCGGCTCGCAGGTGATGGAGGCGACGTTCTTGCTCGCCCCCGCCTTGGCCTTGATGAGCTTGTCCATCGCGTCGGCAGCCAGGACGCCACCCTTCGAGTTGTCGGAGATCACGATGGCGTCGTATTTCGTGCCGCCACCGCCGATGTCGTCCACGACGACCGGGATCTTCTTCGCATGCGCGGCGTCGACGATCGGGCCCATCGCGTCAGGCTTGATCGGGGAGATGATCAGGGACGTGATGCCCTGGTTCAGCAGGTCCTGGGTCGCGGAGACCATCGTGGACTCGCTGCTCTTCTGGTCCACCAGGACGTACTCGCACCCAGCGGCGGTCGCGGCCTCCTTGGTGCCCTTCTCCATATCCTGGAAGAACCCGTACTGCATGTCGTAGACCGAGAAGCCGATCTTGCAGGCCTTTGCGGCCGGCGCACTGCTCGCCGGGGCAGCCGTGGCCGGGGCGGCCGTCGCCGTGGGGGCGGCCGTCGCCGCCGGCGAGGGCGTCGCCGCAGTTGACGAACACGCGGCCACCATCAGGGCGGCCACGGCCATCAGCGACGCCGTGCGGACGAAGCGATTGGACAGGTTCATTCGTGTGTCTCCTTGCATGTCACTTCTCTCGCGACTACTGGTCGCTCAGGACGATGTGATCGATCGGTCATGGTCCACCCCGTTGGCGTCTCCTCCTTGTTGTCGTTGCCACTCGGACCGGCTACTCGGATCCGGTCCGCTCGGCCAGTCGCTTTCGTACCCCCTCGATGGAGAGGGCGGTCACCAGCACGAGGCCGGTCGCCACCCGCTGCACGAACGGGTCTGTGTGAAGAAGGTTGAGCAGGTTGCCCAGCGTCGTGAACAGGATCGCTGCGGCGACCGTGCCCACGATCGTGCCGCGGCCCCCGGAAAGGCGGGTGCCACCGAGGACCACACACGCAATCACGTTCAGCTCGAACCCGGCCTCCAGGCCTGGCCCAGCCGAGTAGAGGCGCGATCCGAGCAGCATCGCGCTCATGCCGACGAAGATGCCCACGACGACGAAGACGAGGAACGTGGCCGTGTTGATCGGAACGCCCGCCACATGGGCAGCCGGAGCGTTCGATCCGATGGCGAAGAGATACCTGCCAAATGAGGTGAACCGGAGTACCGCTGATCCAGCAAGCGCGCACACGATGAACACGGCGAACGGCACGGGGACGAACCCGAGCGCCGCGTTGCCCCACCAAATGAACTCGGGCCCGTTGTAACGGGCTGCCGCTCCGTTCGTGAGGATCAGCGTCACGCCCGCCACGATGAACAGCATCCCGAGGGTGGTGATGAACGCCGGGATTCGGACGACGGTGACGAAGAAGCCGTTGATGGACCCGACGACGATGCCGATCGCCACGGCAGCAAGAAGCGCCGCGAGGGGGCTCCCAGTCGCAGATGCCGTGAGCACGGAAGCCCATGCGGCAAGTGCCAGGGTCGAGCCGACAGACAGGTCGAACAGTCCGGCGACGATCGCCATCGTCATCCCGATCGCGGAGATGCCCACGAATGAGCTCTGGCGCAGGATGCTCGTGAGGTTGTCGGGGTTGGCGAAATTGGGGACGAAGGCAACGCCGACCACCCAGAGGGCGACCAGGACAAAGACGATCCCGAATCGCGTCCACAGCCGGCCCCTATCGAACCGGGTCACGGAATCCGTCGTCGCCGTCATTCGCTCATCCTCGAGATCGGCGGCAGGATGGCGCGCTTCATGAACTGGCGACCGGCCGTGCTGATGCCGACCGCGGCGAGGAGCAGCACCCCCGTCGTGAGGCTCTGGTAGAAGACGGGGACGTTGAGCAGGTTCAGGCCGTTGTTGATCTCCGAGATCAGCAGGGCGCCGAGGAGCGTGCCGATCATGGTCGCTCGACCACCGGTCAGGGGGGTCCCGCCGATGACGACGACCGCGATCGCGGACAGCTCGAGGCCGGTGGCCAGCCGGCCGTTCGCCGTCAGCACCTGGGCGCTGATGATCATCCCCGTGAGGGCTGCCGTGGCGCCCACGATCGCGAACACCACCCAGAGGATCCGGTTCGATCGCACGCCGGCTCGTGTGGCCGCCGCCTGGTTGCTGCCCACGGCGAGCACATGGCGACCGAGCCGCGTGCGGGCGACCACCTGGGCCAGGATGGCGGCGACCAGGAGCGCGAGCACCACCGGCATCGCCCCGGCCGACAGAATCTTGTAGCCGGTCTCGCCGACCAGGTAGATGTCCCTGCCGCCGGTGTAGATCAGGGTCAGCCCCCGGAGGATCGTCAGCGTTCCGAGGGTCGCGATGAAGGCCGGAACGCGCAGCTCGGCCACGATCAGGCCGTTGACGAACCCGACGACCGCTCCCGCGACGAGACCGGCCGCGATACCCGGCCCGACCCCGAGGGTGGGCACGACGCTGAGCGATATGGCGCCCGCGAATGCGGCGATGGCGCCGACGGAGAGATCGAAGTTGCCACTGGCGATGACGAGCGTCATGCCCAGGCCGACGATCGCGACGACCGCGGCATTGGTGAGGACGTTGACCAGGTTCCCCTCGACGAGGAACCGCGGCGTGAGCAGGGAGAGAACCAGGCCGACCGCGACGACGAACAGGCCAACCCGGTACGTGCGCCACACGGCCAGCGCAAGGCGCCGGACGCCGCCCACCATCGAGGTCATACGTCGAACCTGGTGGCCAGCGTCATGACCGCCTCCTGGGTCAATTCGGAACCCGCCAGCTCCCCCTGCGGGAGCCCGTTTGCCATGACGACACATCGATTGGCCAGCCGGATCAGCTCGGGCAGCTCCGAGGTCTGGAGCAGGACGGCCATCCCGTCTGCGACGAGGCCATCGATGAGCGAGTAGATCTCCTCTTTGGCGCCGACGTCCACGCCACGGGTCGGCTCGGCCAGCATCAGGACCCGGCTCTCGCTCGCCAGCGCACGCGCGAGGACCACCTTCTGCTGATTGCCGCCGCTCAGCCCGGCAACTTCCTGCTCGATGTCGTGACAGCGGATGTTGAGCCGCTGCTTGAAACCCTCGGCCATCGAGCGGTCGCGTCGCCCGTCGATGAAGAGGAGGCGTCGCATCTTGCCCAGGACCCCGAGGCTGATGTTGTGCTTGATCGGCAGGTCCGGGACGATCCCCTTCCGCTTGCGATCGTCCGGGACGTATCCGAAGCCGGACCGGAGCGCCTCGCCCGGGCCGCGGATCGCGATGGCCTGTCCGACGACGGTGACCTCCTTGGCCGCGAACGGTCGCAGCCCGAACAGGCCTTCGACGACCTCGGTGGCGCCACACCCCATCAGCCCCGCGATGCCCACCACTTCGCCGGCATGCAGGTCGAACGAGACCCCCTCGACGCGATCGACCGCGAGGTCCCGGACCCGCAACCGCAGTTCCCCGGGGACCCGGTGCGGCGACGTCGTGTAGACGAGCTCTCGACCGACC